>CAXGRO010000088.1:0-13138 GCA_964012055.1 uncultured bacterium | reverse complement strand
GCAGAGCGTCGGCGATCATCTGGTCGACGCGGGCCGGATAATTGGCCAGCGAATATCCCAGATCGAGAGTGAAGGTGTCGATCAGATAATTGAAGTACTGTTCGTGCAGCGGCCGGTCCAGGCCAAAGCGGGCCTGGTAGGCTTTGACCATGGCCTCAATGCCTTCCTGGCGCAGCCCCCCAGTGGCGGCCAGCTGACCCATCTTTTCGCGGATGGGGTCGCGGCCGGTGGCCAGGCGCGGGATAAAAAAATTAACGCTGGCGGCGGCCCATACGACAAAAAAGAAAAGGGCCAGACGGCGCAGTACAAATCCTGAATTCATGCGTTTCTATTGTCGTTCGGGATAGGGTATCCTAAGGGCGGCCCGATAAACTAGCGCAGGGAACTTGGGCTGTCAACGCCCAGCCTGACCGAACACTATAAATAGCACAGGGATTTGCTCGTCTACTATTAACTCAGCTAAAGCTATATAAGGATTTAGTGTTAGTCAGCGCGACAACGAAGGCAAAGCGACCGCTTTCCAGTTCACCATGAGGCCAGCTTTATGGCAACATCCTCCAGATTCAGCTTATACACTGTGCGCTGATTATAGAATTTAAAGCCCAGCCGCTCATTTATCGCTTGCATCGGTGCATTGCTGTTGGCATTAGTCGTGCCAACGTATTCGGCGGCGGGAAATTGCCCGCGAATAAACAGCAGCATGTCCGCTTTGAGCAGTTTGCCCAGTCCCTTACCCCGGTACCTCTCCCTCACCCCGGTTATGCCCTGCACCACGCGCGCCTGCCGCGCCGGGTGATAGTTAATCTCAGTCAATCCGCACAGTGCACCGTCAGGAAAACGGCCGACTTTGGTCCACAACTGCATGCCCATATTGCGGTGTTCCCTGTCCTCCAGGCGCAAACTTTCGACGCTGAGGGACACGTCCGTGCCTTCCAGCTCGGCAGCAGAGGTCTGGTTCTCAATTTCCGCATAGAGTCGGGCATACCGGGCAATCTCGCCATCGCAGTCGCTGATGAGCCCTTCAAATGTCTCGATTTCCACATCGGGATTTTTGGCCCTTCCCTCCGCCGCCCATCGCTCGACCAACGACCAGTCGACCGTGCCCAGTGCCAGGCGATTTTCCCGCACCAGCGAGCCTATAGAGCCGCCAAAATTTTCGGCAAAGGCATTGCCCGATTCCGACTTGCTCTCCCCCTGCAGCAAGGTTATTCTGCGCTGCTGGCATTCGGCGAGCGCTCGTTGTATCAACCCGCGCCCAACACCCTGCCGCCGGGCAGTCGGCAGCGCCAAAAAGTGGGCGAATGCCACGTGTTTGCTGGTGTCGTAATGGGGATATTTGACCGTCGGCGTAGTCAAAGTAAAACGTCCCACCACTTGGTCGTCCCGCACGGCCAGGTATGTCCGGTAGTCGGTTTGTGGATCGCGCGCCGTAGCCTCAATGGATTTTTCCCACACCACTAAATCGGCGGGTGGATCGTCGGGACTATCAATTCTGACGGCGTGCCGATGCAACTCGAACAATTGCTCCCATTGTTTTGCCGATGCCCTGGCGACATCAGATTCTACCAGTGCTGTCATGGGTATGCCTCCCTTTGTGCCGTATTAGTGGTTGGACCACCAAGAGGCAATTCTCTGGGGTATATACCTCTGGTGGGGAGATAACGGCCGAAGTTTAGTCGGCGCCAAACTCCAGCCCATGCTTCAGGCGGATCCGCCTTTCGAGGTCAACCAGTGGTAGGCTCGTCTTCCGGGGTCAACCAGTATTTGCCGCCGCCGCGCTCCCGCCGCAAAAAACCGAACTCGATCAATTCCCGGCGCAGGCGGGTGTGGTCGTCGTGGTATTTCTTTATGACGGCGTTCACCTGGCGCTCGGTGTACAACACACCGTCTTCAAAGTCCAAAACAATCCAGCGCAACACCGCCAGCAGCCTTTTCGGCTTGGCGGGAATGTGCCTCAGACGCCGCTCTTCGGTGTAGTTTTTTAACACTTTTTTGTCGGCACCGCTCAGCGGCAATTCGTCCAGCCATCGAATATCGGACGGCGTGTGGTCTGGTGCTCGACAAGCCTCTTCCACCCCCCCAACCATGCGCTTGAATCGTTCGAGCGCTTCTTTGTTGAGCCGGTAGCGCCGCTCATTGCCCACCGCAGTAATATTGACCAGACCTACCTTGCGCAATTTGCTCAAGTGGTGCGATACCGTCGGTTCGGTGAGTTGAAGCCGTTCGGCCAATTGCCCCACGTTGTGCTCCCGCCGGTGCAGTAAACCGATTATGGCCAGCCGGTTTTCATCGGCCAGCGCCTTAAAGAATTCGAGCAATACCTGCTTATCGAGTCGAGCCATTGACGCACGTCATATTTTTATTTCTATCTATTTAGATATCTATCTAAAAAAGAACACAAAAATACAGGCACTTTGTCAAGTGCCTTTTTAATACGGCAATTGCCGCGCTAAACGCCCACCAGCTCTGCCAGTCCGGACGGGTGCGACGTCAACACCACATCCGGCCCGGCCTTGTAAGCGTCGTGCGCCCGGTCTACATCTAGGGACACTTCGCTGCCGCAGACGATCAACCGCTTGCCAGTTCGCCTAATTCGCTGCACATCTTCGATCGTTGGCACAAATCGCGCATACACCCACGTCGAGTAAACATCGTTGAGGGCGGCGTCAATGTCTTCGCGCCTTTGTGCGACGGCGGCGCATTGAAACTCATTCAGAACGTCACAAAATCGCCGCCGCACCTCCGTAGAACCTATAAGAGCGCCAATCCCAACCATCTCCTGGACGAGCCCGTACTGCTCAATGGCATCGCATATCGCGTTTACGGCATAATCAGAAGAGCCCTTAACGTCGAGGCCGATCGCCGGCGACGCCTGAGCTTGGCGACAGACCACTTCCAATACCTCAGCAAAGGTGGGAACTCGCTGTCCCGCAAACTCCGCCCCGTACCAACTCCCGGCGTCAAGCGCCTTTAGCTCGTCCAGGCTCAACTGCTCTACGCGCCCCGAACCGTCTGTAGTGCGGTCAACGGTTTCGTCGTGCACAATCACCAACTGCTCATCGACCGTCATCTGAACATCAAACTCGATGGCCATCCCCCTTTGCAGCGCCCTTTCAAAGGCCGCAAGCGTATTTTTAGGTGCGCGGTCTTCTAACCCTCTATGCGCACATATAATCGTTTTAGCACCTTCACTCACCGCCGCCCCCCTCGTCCCAGCCCCGGCGTTCGTTCTGCTGGTAAACCGTATCCTTGCTCCAGGAGATATCGTGGTCTGTCAACGGGAGCCGATCGACCACCACCACGTCGTCGGTGACAAACTTCTCGGCGAAATTCACCCGGGCGTACCAGCCGCTATAGCCGCAGGTCCGCTCAAAGCGCTGCTTGGCGTATTCCGGAGTGTGCCCCTGCGAAACAAAAGCCATTTCTGCCTTGATGCGGTTGTCGCGCTGGTCGGATATGTCGACGTGAAAGGAGACTTCGTCAAAGCTCATGCTGGGCGCACAATAGTATTTGCGCGCCACCCGGTGATAACCCCTGTTCTCTCCCGGTTTTGGATGGTGGGCCAGCGTCAGGGCCTCGGTGACGACGGCGGCGCAGGTCGAATGGTCTTCTGGCTCGGCAAAAAAGCGGTCCGAATTGAGGCGGGCCGGCAGTTCCGTTATTAGAATATCGGGGCGCATCTCGTAGATCAAATCAGCTACTTCCGCCACCATCTCATCCGTTCGTATAATCGGCTTGTCCGCATAACCCAAAAGCCTCACATCAGTAACGCCAAAATAGCTACAGGCCGTTTCCACCTCCTGCTTCTTCATGGCGATGTATTGCTCTTTACTCTCCTCCAGCACCGCTTCGTCGCGCTCCTCCGGCGCTTTCATAAACTCCTGCCACAGTTTTTCGTTGTGGGTGCTGGCGCCGTCGGTCAAAACGGCAATCGTCACAGAGTCGCCGTCGCGCACGTGGTGCCCGCAGGTGCCCAGGCAGTGGGTGCAGTCGTGGGGGTGGGCAAAAATGCCGAGGATTTTCAGCTTGCGTCTTGCTTTGTCTAAACTCACAATAATCTCCTCTCAATAGGGGGATATACAAATTCATCGAATATTGGGGTCAACCCGCAATCGGCGACTCGCTCAAAGCGAGCGTCAGTGGTTCTCTGATAAAACGCGAGCAGCGACAGAGATCCCGACTTTCCGCAAACCCATCTAAGCATCAACCGCCTGCCGCCACTGCTCAACATAGGCGGCCAGTCCCTCGTCGTCGAACGGCTCGACGGGCGTCAATTCCAGCGGCCATTGCACATCGTCGTCGCCCCAGCTCGCCAGCATGCCGGCCCCCACCGCCGTGCCCTCGGTGTGGGAGTTTACGAAACAGCGCGGGCAGTCCACCAGCGTCGCCAGCAAACGGCAATACCATTTATTATTCACAAAGCCGCCATCGATCATCAGGTCCCCGTCCATCTCCAGCATGCGGGCGCTGGTCGCCGTCATCAACGCCAGGTACAGCGTGGCACGGGCGAGTTTCTCGCCGCTCGTTTCGAGCGCCGGCCCCAGTTCCGATCCCAGGCGCCCCATGAACGGCCCGCCCGGCGCAAACGACGGCAACAGGAAACTGCGTTTGGCAATCACGCTGCGCAGATCCGCTTCGCTAAATGCCTTGTCGGCGCCCAAATCCTGAGTCAATATCTCAAATTCCCTGCCACCCATGTAGCGCCCCGTGGGCACCGGCTCGCCCAGCAAATTGACCAGCGCCAGGGTGTCGCGGTGTTCGTTTAATTTGGCCAGCGGCAAACGCGGGCTGATCATCACCACCCAGGTGCCGGTCGAGACCAGACTAAACAGCCGCGCGTGGCCCCGCAGATAAAGGCTGTACGCCGAATTGCTATCGTGGATGCCATTGTAGACCTGACACGTGGGCGCCAAACCCGTTCTCTGCGCAATTTTGGGACGGATCGGCCCCAGCGCTTCGTACGCCGGCTTAATCGGCGGAATCAAGCGCCTCCAATTCTGACTCTCCACCAGCGTCGAAAAACATCGTTCTTGCGGGTTCCACAAATGGCCGTGGCAACCCACCGATGTAATTTCACTGGCCGCCACCCCGCACAAGCGCCAGGCCCAGTACTGGGGATAGGCCAGTATCCACTGCGCCTGCCCAAAGGCTTCCGGAAAATCCCGCTCTTGCCAAAACAATTGGCGGCCCAAATTTTGCCCCCCGGGCAAGTGGGGCGTTTGGGTCTCGGCAAAAGTCGGCGCAACGGCCTCATAGGCCGCTTTGGCATCGTCTGGAGCTTCCACCTCGTAGTCGAGGATGGGCAACACCAATTCTTCGTCGCGCACCAGGGCGGCCGTACAGCCGTGCGTGGTCGGCACAATGGCATCAATCGCATAGCGCTTGGCAAAATTGCCGGCCGTTTGCAACAGCCACTGCCATATGCGCTCGACGTCGGGATGCGGATACGGTGGCCCGTCTACGGATTGGTTGTCGAGCCGCTCGGTGTCGAGCACCGCGCCCGCTTTACTCATCACCAAAATCTTTACATTGGTCTTGCCCACGTCCAACACCAGGGTCGAACGCTCGGATTCTACAGACATCGCCGCCTCCTTCCCTAACCTATCTCACCGCCCGATTCGGTAAACGAATCGAATCGGGCATAGCTGGGCAAGAGCGGAGGACCGAGCTGCGGCTCCAAACGGCGCGTGTCGATAATGAGCCGCGCCGCTAGCTCCAGCGCCTGGGTGCTATTAAAGGCCTCGGCCAGAGAATCGCCAATGGTAAAACTGCCGTGCCACTTCAGCACAGCGGCCGGGCTGCGGGTCAGCAACTCGGCCATTTGTTCGGCCAGCAGGTCCCACTTCATATATCCCTCGGCTTGGATGCAATACACTTTCTCGCCCAAATAATAAATATTGTTCTCGTCGATCGGGCAGATCACGTTGGTGTAATAAGAGAGCAATGTCGCATAATACGGATGCGCGTGTACCACGGCGGCGGCACCCGTCTTTCTAAAAATCGCCCGGTGCATGCCCAGCGTGGCAGACGCGCCCTCCACCGGCTCGTCGCTGTGCACGTCGACGACATACAGGTCTTTAGCCGCCAGCGTCCGCTTGGCCGACCGGTGTCCCGTAATGGCCATTTTATCGCCCTCGCGCACGCTGAAATTGCCGCCCATAATGTGGACCATGCCGGTCACAACCAGTTTCTCGCTCACATCGCTCATTTCCGCGGCGATCGCCTCTAGGTCCATTGCATTAACTGCCTTTCAGATTAACTTACCGGGGTTCATAATGCCGTTGGGATCAACCGCGTTCTTCAAATGTCTGAGCAGTTCAAAGCCAACCCCCAAATAGGGCGCCATATACTGGCGCCGTACATAACCAATGCCGTGGTGGTGCGAAATCGCCGCGCCGCACTCCAGGGCGGTTTGCATGGCCGTCTCCCAAATCTCAAGCAAGACCTGCTCCGCCGCCGCGTCGTCCACAGCCTGCCCCAGAAGAATCAAATAGAGCGACGTGCCCTGCGGGTAGGCGTGCGAAAAATGGCCCAGCACCTCGTCGGCGAGCGGTCTCAACGCCGCCTTCATGGTATTGTATGTGTGTTCTATGTCGCTCCAGAAGTGCGCCACTTCCACTGTCTCCGCCAGACCGCCGGGGGCCTCCAGCACGCGCTCCACCGCCGAAAAATCAAACCGACGCTGCATCCACGCTTCAGCCGGGGCCGGCCCCAGCAATTCTCCGCCGCTCGCCGCACAGATATCCAACACGGCGTCCATTTCGGCCGCCGCCAGTCGTTTTGCCCCCTCGCAGCCGACAAACAAAACAACGTCGTCAAAATCTTCGTCCTGCATCGCGTGACTCGCTTCGTCGGCGTCGTACAAACGCACCAGAAAAGGGCGCAGGCCCGCCTGCATAACGCGGCGCACGGCGTCCAGCCCCTGGGGCAGTTGGGCAAAACGCACGCTTTCAAAAAGGCGCGATTCTGCCAGCGGAAAAATCTTGAGCACCACTTCGACGATCACCCCGGCGACCCCTTCGGCCCCAATAAAAAAATGGCGCACGTCGGGCCCGGCGGCGGCGCGCGGCGCGTGCGGCGTGGTCACTACCTCGCCGTTGGGCAACACCACCGTAAACGACACGCACAAATCTTCGATATTGCCCCAGCGGCTGGAAAACTGCCCGCTGGAACGCGTCGACAACCAGCCGCCCACGGTCGAGCGGTCCAGCGATTGCGGCGAGTGATTTAAAGTAAAACCCCGGTCGTTCAACTCCTTTTCCAGGTGATGCCCCATTTTGCCGGCCTCGACGCGCACCAGGTGATTAACCGGGTCAACCTCAATCGTCCGGTCCAGCGCCGCCATGTCCAGACAAATCCCCCCCTGCGCCGCCAGCGGCGCGCCGGTCACCGCAGACCCGGCACCCCAAGGCGTCACCGCAATACCTTCTTCGTTGGCCCAGGCCAACAACTTTGCAACTTCGTCTTGCGTGCGCGGCGCGGCGACCAGTTCGGGCCGCAGGGGCCGCTTACCCTGCCGCCGCCACTTGGCCGCCACCGGCCACCAATCGCTGCTGTGCCGATCCAAATCGGCCGCATTATCAGACAGGCGCTCGACCGAAATCACCTTCTCCAGGCCCTCGAATTTATTCTGCTCGGCCATGCAGATCACTTTCCCAGCGGCGGCAACGCGACCGTATCCCCCGTGCGCTCCTGCCACTGCTCTATCTGTTCCACCAAATCGGCCACAATGGGTTTGCTTTCCGCGCGGTCGAACACATTTGTCATCTCTCCAGGGTCTTGGAAAAGATCGTAGAGTTCGTGTTCCCCCCGCGGGCTGTAATTTAATTTCCACCCCTCAGGACTAATCACCGTGCGCACCGCATCAGTTATGGCCTCTGCTAACTCGTCGGCTGAAACGCTTCCCTGCAATGAGTCCGGCACGTGATAACGTCCCTCGCCCTCCCCTACAATGCCGGAGTTAGGTCCGTTCCACTCAATAAAAACACTCTCTTCGCTGCGCCCGTTCTCGGACTCTACCAGCGGACGCAGACTTTTGCCCTGCAAGTACCCCGGTAGCGGCTGGTCAAGCAAGTCGAGCAGCGTCGGCACCAGGTCAATCTGACTGACTGGACCATTGATGCGCTTGCCCTTTTGCTGTCCGGGCAGCCGCATCATTAAAGGCACTCTGACCGCCTCTTCAAACATCACGCATTTGGCCAGCAACCGGTGACCGCCCATCATATCGCCGTGATCCGAGGTAAATACCACAATGGTATTGTCGCTCAAACCGCACTCTTCGAGGGTGTCGAGAATTGTGCCCGTGTGGGTGTCTATCAGGCTGCACAGGCCCCAGTAATTGGCGATCATCCGCTGCCAATCTTCCGGCGTCCGCAAAGGCAGACCGCTGTGTCCCTGTTGCCGATAAGCCTCCGCCAACACGCGCGTTTTTAAAGGCTGTGACTCGTTCGGCTCGGCCGCAAAATTGGCCGACAAAGGAATGTTTGCAGGGTCGTACTGATCGTCGCGCGGCCCAAAGTAGGGCATGTGCGGCTCGAGAAAGTTGACGTATAAAACAAAAGGCCGGTCTCTATTTTCGCGGATAAAGCGCGACGATTCTTGCGCCAGAAAAGCCGGCTTGCCGTACTGCTCGGGCAGGCGACTGGCCTGGGCGCGGCCGAAGCGGTTGCCATTCTCTGGCTCTAAGCCATGGCCAATGAGAAAGTCGTGGTAACTCGACGTCACGCCCTGGTCCCGCCCCACACTAAAATGCCCATTGTATCCGTCCTCAATGCTCACCCATTCGTCAAAACCGTGTTGTGCAAACAACTCGTCCCCAAGGTGCCACTTGCCAATATGCGCGGTGGCGTAATCCCCCTCGCCAAGCATCTCGGGCAAACACGCTGTTTCGGAGTCTAGGGGAATATTGTTCTCCACACAGCCATTGCTGTGGGGATACAGTCCGGTCAAAAGGGTGGAGCGGGACGGGGTGCACACCGACTGCGTCACATAGGACTGGTCAAACACGACGCTCTGCTCGGCCAGCCTGTTCAAATTCGGCATTTCGATCTGCGTATTGCCGTACGCGGCGAGCGTATTGAACGCTTGTTCGTCGGTATAAATAAAAAGTAGGTTGGGGTGTTTCATTCTGATTGTCTTGCTTCTTCACTACCTTCATAAACTGCCAATTCTTCATACAAGCGCGCAATCATCTTGCGAATACCCGCCTTGGTAAATCCCTTGGAGCGGATGGGATTAGCCTGTTGTAACCGCTCCAAACGCTCTTCTAATTGGCGGATTTCCTCCTGAGCTTTTTGATATTCTGTTGCGTTGGCAATCATAATTCTATCTCCACTATACCTTTTCGGCTTCCATCGTTTTCGCGAGTCCGGCTAAAGAATTCAACCCACTCATTCCAGTCAATTTCATCTTCGGCTGCAAATATTTCTTCCGGACGACGAGTAAGAAGCATCTCTTCGAGTTCTAAAGCAGCTTCTATACCTCTCTCAATTTGTTGCTCGAAATTTGGTGGAAGCAGAACTTCAGCATCAATATCATTTGGTTCATCCTTTGCCGTGACGAAACTTCCATCTATTAAAAGTCGTACTGCACCTACCTGTCTGGCCAGAAGCACCCAACGTCTCACTCGAAGAATCAAACGCCTTCGCCGATTATTTAGAGTACCAAATCGAAAGGCGACTTGCGTCTCTGTAGCCAGGTACAAGCCTTCCGGTAAATAGCCATCGACGCTAAACGGTGGGATCATTGGGTTTTGCGGTTATTATCTTTAATCTAGGTATAGGTAACCAACATATTGGGGTATTGTACGAACATATCCTATAGAGAAAACTGCGACAAGTCAGCCCCCTTATTAACCCGCAGCCCTAAAACGTTGATCCCTCCGACTCAAAAGTTCAGGATCTGGCCTCAACTCCGGAGCTCGTGGAACAACAATTTTAGAATTATGCAAACTCTGCAGACCATGGACTAGCATTGGTCCATCTATTTTTTCCAGCACATCTTTTCTCACCTCCACAATACCATCTTCACGGATACCCACGAAATATCGGTCGAACGCACATGATGCAGCTTACATAGTGCCAGACCGTTCGGTACTATCGGTCGGAAGGCTCGGTCTCTTATCCTTGCATCATCGTCCATTGCTTTAGTCTTCGCCGCCTAATTGTTTCTGAAAAAAAATACGCCGGTGCCCTGGCGGCAGACCGTCCAGTTCGCCCCAAATCGAGTAGCCGTGCTTGCTATAGAAGTCCGGCGCCTGGAAACTCAGGCTGTCTACAAAAACTCCAATGCAGCCCCTACTAATCGCCTCCGCTTCGACCGTCTGGATCAATTTACTGCCCCATCCCCGGTCGCGAACATCTTCGTCGATCCACACAATACTAATATGCAGCCAACGCCAAAACGTCTCTCCCAAGAGGCCACCTTTAATATGTCCCTCTTCATCGCGAACAAAAATAGAAAGAGGAGCAAAATTATCGTCATCTGCGTGGAGTTTATTGTATGCCGTCAACCTGTCGCGCAGAACCTGGCAGTCGCCCTCTTCCGGAACGGCCTCGATCTGAATTTGCATCCTGCACCTTACTTCATCTGGCCAAAATAGAGAATGTGGCCCTAGTTGTCTTTAACGGAAAACTCCTTCGTCCCCCACGGGGTCTCGTGTATTTCTTTGAGCAGTGCCACGCCGTTTTCCGCAAGTTGTCGCGCTTTACCCTCTACGTCATCCGTCGTTAAATACAGATGAAAATGATCTCCATCAGCCACGAAATCAATCGAGGGATCTTTGTCGTCAACGAGTTTTAGGTGAAACGTTTGGCCGCCCGCTTTGATGCCGGCGTAAAAATCTTCGTACTTAAATTCGAGTTCAAGTCCAAGTTTGGACACATAGAAATCTATTGATTCATCCAGATTTGTAGTGCGGATCTGGATGATCACTCCCGATACCGACATATATCTTCCTTCATATGGCTTTCGTACTGCGGTTGCCTGTCACGCCGAGCGGCCGATCCACTCTTCGTATTCTCTCTCGAGCGCAACCGGATCTTCCAGCCCCTTAAACGCGCACACGCGATACCTTAAAATCAGAGAAGCGTCCTTCGGTAAATTCACACTCTGAGACAGAGCAAAAGCCGGATTGATCATCCCGTCGCCGTCCACCCTCCACTTATTTGGAAAACACAGATTATCCGGGTGATCAAAAATGGCCAGACCAGCATAGGCAAACGTCGCCCGCGTTTCTTTAGTATACGTCCCCACGCCGTCCACCGGCTGCGCCACGCTCACCCACCGGGCCGCACTTTCGGCGCAGTCGTCGCCCGCCTGCCCCTTTGAATTGGCATGCCGTTTGGTGTGCCGCGCCCCCACCAGGCGGGCGGAAAAGCCGCCGTAATCCGACTGTTCAATATTCACATCGACCTGCGTCGCCCGCAAGTCCCAGTCAAAATCGAACACATACGAGTCGGCAATTTCTTGATCGGGAACAAAAACCCTCTGCCGCTCCTCTAAAACGAGCGCGCCATCCGGCCCGCACCAATCGTTGATCGCGGTAAAACCAACGCCGTCGTCCGTTTGTCCCTCATCAACGACCTCGCGATGTTGCATACTTCCTCTAACTTCAGCCGGATAATTGGCGTCGCCACAGCACCAGAAGTCAAGCCCGTTCACCTTATTGAGGCCGCAAAAGATCCCGTATTGCCACGGGTGATCCGCCGGCCGAAACCGCGTCATGGCATATCTGGTGCCGGGCACGTTGAGCGGGTGGATGTGGGTGCGAAATCGAGGGTCGATAGAGAAAAAGAACAGTTCCCGATCTTCCTGAGTTTTAACTGAAAAACCGTTCGCTTGTCGTATTAATTGTAAATTTGACATCTCTTATATTGAAATAGAAAACGCGGCTCACGCATCCAGACGCAACCGCGCCCAGTGGATATCCATAGCCTCCTCTGTTCCCGCATAATACACCACCATCACATCGCCGTCGGGCAAAACCTCCCCATAGGGCAGGCCAAAACTCCACAAACCCATATCCTCTAGCAGCGCGCCCGTATTGTCCGTGTCAGACGCCGCCACCTCGTGCGCATAAATCTCCACTTCCGTGTCGTCATCAAAAGGCGCGTCAACGGCCGCCGCCAGGCGCGCCCTTATCGAATGACTCCCAAAGCGGTCCACCCAGGCCAAAACCACCCGACCATCCGCCAACATGGCCGGGTGTGCCGCCTGGTCCGCAAAATCCAGCGCCTCAAACGCCGACCATGTCTGCCCCCCGTCGGCACTGACGCGGCGGTGAATGCTGAGATATTTATTGGCCTCGCTGTCGTAGGTCCACGAAAACGCCCCCACGCGCCCGTCGTGCGCCACGCCAACGCGCAGGTCCCAGTAGAAAATTCGGCCGCTTTCATCCTGGCCCACTGTGACCGGCTCTCCCCAGGTTTGGCCGCCGTCCGCGGAGTGGAAAAACACCACCCGCTGGTACCATTTGCTGCTGTCTAGGTAGTGTTTGTTCGTTTCAATGCTCATGACCAGCGTGCCGTCCGCCAATTGCAAAATGGGACTGGTCAAACTCGGCGGCCCAATGTCGTCCGGCATGGGCACTTTGCGCAACGGCGTCCAGGTGGCGCCGCCGTCGTGCGAATCGGCTAACAAAATAGCCATGGGCAAACAGCCTTCCGTCTCGCCATTAAAGAGCGGTTTGTCCGGATACGTCTGGCGATCGACCCACAGGCAAGCAATAATGAGTCGCCCCGCTTCGAGTTCGGTGACATAACAGGCTTTAATCGAACCACCCACCCCATCCACCTGCGTCTCGCCAAAAGGCCGCTGCCCCTCACCCCAGGTCCGCCCCCCATCGCCCGAGCGGAAAAATTCCACCTGCTCATCCGCCGCATCTTTCGTCGACCCGGCGTGGCACGCCGCCAACAGCGTCCCATCGGCCAACGCCACCACACTGGGAAAAGTCAACGCCGCCCGCGCAGTCCCAGCCTCCCCGCGTGCCAAAACTCCTCTTTTAACAATCTCCATCCTATCCTTCCTCCTTTTAGAATCAACGCAGTTATCACACCACACGTCCGCTGGCGCCGTCGGGTGGCGGTTTTGCCGGCGGTGCTTTGTGGGGGAGTGGCCGGGGGCAAAGGGCGGCTGGGAC
>CAXGRO010000087.1:0-13138 GCA_964012055.1 uncultured bacterium | reverse complement strand
AAATGTGTCGCACTTTAACCAAACCGCTTCTAACAGTCCTAGTACAATCCGAATTGGCGCAAGTTATTTAAACTGATGCCCAGACTTTCAAACGGGTCTCGCTGGCATGTGTCCTGCTCTACAATATACCATTCAATTTCTGCGTCTCGACACGCTTTGAGTATTTCATCCCACTCTAAATTCCCCTCGCCTACTTCTGCATAGACCTGCTCGCTGCCACGCATAGCCATATCTTTTAAATGCACCACACACATTCGATCTTTAAGCTTGCACAGCCACGACACCGGATTTGCCCCTCCGTGTTGAATCCAATACGTATCTATTTCAAAGGAAAAAGTGGCAGGGTCACTTTGTGCGGCTAGAATATCTAGGCCAGTTTGTTCTCCAAATTTCTCAAGCTCAAAGCTGTGGTTGTGATAGCTAAATGTAAGGCCCGCGTCTATAAGCGGACGGACAGCATCAGACGCCTGACGAGCAAAATTTGCAAATCCTTCAGCATTGCGAAATTCTGCCGGCATTCCCCCAATTGCCACGTGTCTACACCCCCATAAATTGTGTTCTTCTATCACCACTTGTGGATCATTAACTATGCTATCATAGGATATGTGCGTGGCAATGATTTTCAGGCCTTCACCGTCCGTTATCTTCTTGAGTTCCTCAGCTTCAATGGATCCCATACCAGAAACCTGTACCGCCTCATATCCCAGTTCACTCACATTTTTAAACGTTTTTCGAATATCACCAGGCGTTTGGGTAAATTCGCGCAAAGTATAAAGTTGCGCTGCTATGACAGAATCTGCCATATGACTCTCCTTTCTCCAAGAATAGAGGCAATATAGACGGCCTATCCCCCCGAGTCAACATTGTTGGAAAGACCACCTACCACCACTATATCTCTTCTCTTTCTATCGAAGATATCTTGCCCGGCCTATAAAACCCCGTCAGTAAAATTACGACGGCCGCTATAACTATAAAAGCGAATGCCGCCATACTCCCCACAGCCCAAGGCGCCCCCCATATTTCCGCCATCCCCCCCACCTGCAAACGCCCCAATGGTCCCATACCTATCGCCAAAACCAATGCCCCCATTGCTCGCCCGCGCATCTCATCAGAAGATTCTACTAATATGACTGAACTTTGCATTATGCTAAACCCCACTTGAGCCAAGCCTGCCAGAGCCGACATGATCAACGAGAGATAAAAGGCAGTTGATAGAGAAAAGCCTACAACTCCCAGACAAGTAAGGAGGGATCCCAAACAAAAAACCTTTTCTTTGGAATGAGTCTTTCTCGCCCAATTGACGATGAACAATCCCAATACTGAACCAATTCCATTAGAAGCTGCCAACCATCCAAAACCAACGGGTCCTTGTTGCAACACATCTCGGGCAAAAACTGGCAGCAAGTTTTGAAACGGGAAAGCCCACATATTCATTACGACGGTCACAATTACCACGCCCAGAATACGCGGATGGCGCCATACATAACTGACTCCCTCCACCTGCTTGCGCCAAGTGTCAACAACACCTTGGGGACGGTTGGGGGCGCGCGATTGCGTCTTCATCCTAGACAGAATCAACACCCCCAATACGGACAATAAGGCCAGAACAACAAGAGCTCCCTTTACACCTATAAAGTCCATCAAATATCCCGCCATTAAAGGCCCACTCACACGCGTAACACTTTGTAGTGTTCCCTCAACAACCATGGCGTCTACTACCCGATCCTTGCCCACCAGATCTGGAATAAGCGCCCTACGTGATGTCCAATCCATCGCCCACCCGCAACCGATCCCCAGTGAAATCGCCGCTATATGCCAGTATACCAGCCAATCAAAAACATATAATAGGGCGATGCAAATTAGCCCCAACATATTACTCACTTGAATCACCAATACTACCGAGCGTCGCTTAAAACGATCTGTAATGGCCGCACTTACCCCTCCAAATAAAAGTAGAGGGATGAAACGAAAAAATCCGATGAGGGCTACTAACCAGGCAGAATCTGTCATTTCTAATACCAACCAGCCCAGTACCAATTGCTCCATCCACATGGCCTGCCACCACAAGCCATTGGCTACCCAAAGCAGAGCAAAATCTTTGTTTTTTAGAGGTGAGAAAACTTCCCATCGAGGACTGTTTGCCCCCCCAACTCGGTCAACTTCACTTCCCATCTTAGGTTTTATTTGACCTCGCTTTCATCTGCTCGAGGTTCGACGTATATTTCATCATCATCAAATTTATTTACTAGGAGATTCGACCATGACGGTTGCAGAAAAACTTGCAGAGCTAGGACTCGAACTTCCCCCGCCCCCTAACCCTGCCGGCTCTTATAGGCGCGCCGTAAAAAGCGGTCAACTAATTTTTGTTGCAGGTCAACTGCCCCTAGCATGCGGCGAAATGCAATATAAAGGCCTAGTGGGGGCCGATCTATCCGTAGAAGAAGGATACCAGGCTGCAAAATTATGTATGCTCAACGCCCTGAGCATATTAAACGCTGAAGCCGGTACTCTAGAAAATGTACGGTTAGTTCGCTTGGGAGGCTTTGTCGCTTCAGCCGAAGGGTTTACCGACCAACCCCAAGTAATAAATGGGGCATCAGAGCTGGCTGCTGAAGTGCTGGGGGATCGGGGCATACACGCCCGCATGGCTGTGGGCGTGGCCGTATTGCCCCTTGGAGCTGCAGTTGAATTGGAGGTCATCGCCGAAGTGGGCTGACCTGGGTTAAACACTGTCCTCCTCGGCTGAATCCGGCGTGGCACTAGACGTATCCACTGGCGGTATTGATGGGTCTGCAGCCTCCTGAATTTCCCCATTCACTCCCTCGGCAGCCGCCTTTGAGGGAGCACCCAGCAGGGCTCGGAGTTCGTCCCCATCCATGACTTCCTTTTCGAAGAGAATTTCCACCAATTTCTCTAACACATCTCGCTTGTCATTTAATATTTCGCTGGCGCGTTTGTAACACTCGCCAATAATGCGGTTGATCTCTTCGTCGATCTCGCGCGCCGTTTTTTCGCTGTACTGTTTGTCACCATTAGGCATGCCCAAGAACTGATTCCCTCGCCCTTCTCTATGGGCCACCAAGCCAATGCGCTCACTCATTCCATATTCTTTAACCATGCCCTCGGCCATCTGTGTCGCCTGTTGCAAATCGTTGGCCGCACCGGTAGTAATTTCGCCAAAAACGAGTTCCTCTGCAGCCCGCCCCCCCATCACCGCACTTAGGGTATCTAACATCTCCTGTCGGGTCATAAGATAGCGGTCTTCCACCGGCATATTGAGCGTATATCCCAAGGCCGCTACGCCGCGAGATACAATGGATATTTTCTGGACCGGGTTTGCTTCGGGCAAAACTTCCCCCACTATAGCGTGCCCGGCCTCGTGGTAGGCTACAATACGCCGCTCCTTTTCACTGAGCACCCTGCTCTTGCGTTCCAAACCGGCCACGGACCGCTCTATCGCCTCTTCCAATTCGTCCATGGTAATGGCAGCTTTGTTGCGCCGTGCAGCAAGTAGCGCAGCCTCGTTGACCACATTGGCAAGGTCGGCACCAGCAAAACCCGGCGTGCGGGCGGCCAGTTTATTTAAATCAACCGTGGCGTCTAGTTTGGCCTCGCGGGCGTGTATTTTTAATATAGCCTCCCGGCCCTTGATATCCGGACGGTCTACGGTTACAGTGCGATCAAATCGACCTGGACGCAACAGTGCCGGATCGAGAATTTCGGGCCGATTGGTGGCCCCCATGAGAATAACCCCCACATTGGTATCAAATCCGTCCAATTCTGTCAATAATTGGTTGAGGGTTTGTTCGCGCTCATCGTGCCCCCCAAAAGACCCCACGCCACGGGCTTTACCCAACGCATCCAATTCGTCAATAAAAATAATGGCCGGCGCATGTTTTTTAGCCTGCTCGAATAAATCCCTTACCCGCGCCGCTCCCACTCCCACAAACATCTCGACAAAATCCGAACCACTAATGGAAAAGAATGGCACTTCGGCCTCACCAGCGACAGCTTTGGCCAATAAAGTTTTGCCCGTTCCGGGCGATCCAACCAATAACACGCCGCGCGGAATGCGCCCTCCCAACGCCTGAAAGCGCTCGGGCGTTTTGAGGAATTCTACAATCTCCTTTAATTCCTCCTTAGCTTCATCAATGCCGGCGACGTCTTCAAAGGTAATGCCCGTCCCCTTTTCCATATAGACTTTGGCTTTGCTCTTGCCTATGGACATTAATCCACCCGACCCTCCGCTCATGCGCCTGGCCATAAACATCCAAATGCCCACAAAAACTAGAAGGGGTAACACCCACGATAAGAGCGTTTGCAACCAAATGTTCTCTTTTTCCCCATCGTAGTCCACTCCCTGCTCGTCGAGTAAAGGCACTAAACTCGGATCTACAATCAGGTTGGTAACAAAATCCCTTTCCTCGCCTCCCTCCAGCACTCTGCCGCGAATCATTTCCGTCCCCAGACTACAGTTGATTACTTTGCCCTCAATGACCCACTGCTTAAATTGGCTGTAGGAAACCTTATCTACCGGGTTATCGATCTTGTTTAGATAGAGAATCAATAGGAGGAACAACAACGCATAAGCGATTGCCAATTGCGTTTTCTTCTCTAATTTCATCAAATTATCCCGTCGCAAGAGCCCCTTTTAAGAGGCAATAAAAGGGGCCTAAAAACCTTAAACTACAGTATTTGTAAGATTTGTAAGAAACTTAAAAGGAAGATAATCGGTAGGGGAGATATGGTCAAGAAGTGCCAATTAATTGAAATCGGGCTGACCTCAATTAAGATCGCCTTCTTGCATTGGAGAGCTATCTAAATGCAATCTGGGGTTATATTCAAGCAATTCCAACAGCTCCGCAATTGCCGCCAAAGGAAGGTCTTCTGGGGTAACCAAGCAGCCTTCCTGTACAAAGGTATCTAGCTGTTGAGCATTTAATACATGCATCCGTCAAGTCCTTTGCTCTATATATCGGCAAAAAGATAAATAGCCTCAGTTTTTCTGTGCTACATAAAATCGTTCGCCATCTTCAAAATATGCTGTAAACCTCCACTTTTTCCCCTTCTCAAGTCGGCTGCGCGTATTAAAGTAGCATATTTTAAAACCACATTGCCGCAATGCGCGCAACCAAATAAAGGGCGGCAAGATCTGCAGATACTTAACCTCCTCATCGGGATGATCGCTAAAACGCTCCCCTAATTCCCGCTCTCGAACGGGAACCCCAAACATACGACCGACACAAAAACGCAAAAAACTTAGCAAGCGCAATATAGCAAAACGATTCAAGGCCAATAGGGAATGAGTAGTGAATATAAAGCGCCCACCCGGTTTAAGTACTCTATATACTTCTTGTATCACGGCGCGCTTACCCGCCATCCCCGGTACCAATTCGAGACCATTGTAAGAATACAGCACTATGTTGAAGCTATCGTCGGCAAAATCCAGATGGCGTGAGTCCATGACCAAGTGTTCCACCTCCACTTGCGCTCTAGTAGCCTGGTCCTGGGCCACCTGAATCATCAATTCGCTAATATCTATGCCAACCACCCGCATGCCCAGTTCGGCCAAGGCAATTGAAGTGCGTCCTGCCCCACATCCCAAATCTAATACTACAGCATCATCTGGAAAATATTCAACGACAAGGATTTCTTCGGCCGGCCACAGGCCTATGGAAGTATACCGAGAAACAACATATGGATCTTGATAACTCCGCTTTACCAGTTCCCCAATGATATTTTCGCGCTCATTGCTCACTAGTTTATTACCACCAGCCCCTTACCTTAGGCCAATAAGCCAGGCGTCTCCAGGATCTGGCGTAGATCTTGTAAGAACCGCGCGGCTAAAGCGCCGTCCACAACTCGGTGATCAGCAGCTAAGTTTAGGGTGAGGTAAGGCCGCACGGCAAAGGAATTGTTTTCCAACCCCACCACGCGATTTTCAATCGCACCTACCGCCAGAATGGCAACCTGAGGTGGATTGATAATGGCGGTAAATTGCGATACGCCAAACATGCCTAAATTTGAAATGGTAAATGTGCCGTCACTCAAATCATCGGGCTGAATTGCCCCCCGACGAGCGGCATCCACCAGACGTACACTTTCTTGCGCTATTTCTTCAACGCTCTTCTCAGATATTTGTTTGATTACTGGGACCAGCAATCCTTGAGGTGTGTCGGCGGCAATGCCTATATTGATTTCGGAAAATTGCCGCACCCGACCATCCTGAAGCATGCTGTTCAAACGCGGGAAATTTGCCAAACTGCGGCCCACAGCCTTGACAATCAGATCGTTATAAGACACCTGTTTGCCCTCGAGTGCATATCCCTGGCGAAATTGTTGCAACCAGACCGCAGAAACATGCATGCTAATGTGTATATGAGGAATCCCCTGATAACTGGCTGTAAGGCGTTCACCCGTAACTTGCTGAGCCCGGGTAAGCTCAATAAATTCGGTTTCACCCATCCCCATCGGAGTTTGATCGACAGACACAGTCGTCACCTCAACCGGTGGCACCCTAAAGGCTTCCACATCGACACTTACAATGCGCCCACCCGGACCACTTCCCTTCAATTGCTCTAAATCAATGCCTCGTTCGGCGGCGATGCGTCTGGCTTTGGGCGATGCCCGATGAGGTTTCCTCCCATTCTCAACCGAATCACTTTCCCCCGCCGACTTGACATTCAGGGCTAGTGCCCCCTCTCCCTCTGCAACTTCCTGCCGTTTGGCCTCAGGTAAGTCGTCCAAACTTTTGCCCTGTGTTAGAAGACTAATATCTTCATCGGCACCCGCTATAATAGCGATTGGCGTAGACACGGGAATTTCCCGATCCCCAGCTGGCACCAAAACCTGGCGCAACACCCCTGCGGCCTGCGCCTCAACCACCATGGAGACTTTATCAGTGACAACTTCGAGAAGAGGCTGCCCTTTTTCAACAGGATCCCCCTCGCCAATGAGCCATGCCCCAATCATTCCCGTCTCCATCGTAAGCCCCAACTTGGGCATGACAACTTCTGTAGCCATTAAATTACCCCTTTCTCAACACAAGTTAATCTACTAACGCCTTTTCTTGCCTTTTTTCTTCCCACTTTTGGCTGGTTTTCCCTCACTCTTTTGCGGTTTAGGTTCGACCTCAGGCACTGACTCAGGCTCCGAATTATCTGAATCATCTACTACATTCTGTTCGCCCCCCACGGAAACATCTTCTGTGCCTGCGCTTTCTGCACCCCCCTGAACAAATTTATGATAAAAAAAACTCCCCCATAATACGACTAATCCTATAATCGAAACGATCATTATAGTGCGATCGGGCTCGACCATATTTTCCATAGTTTACCTCCTCGTTTAACCCTATTTCTATTTCTTAATACTATCCCGCTGCAACACGTCTTCGAGGGCATCCACAATTTCAGCAATGCTTATAGCGCGGATATCTTTTGTTTGCACAATTTTACCACCGAAATTTCCTGCCGAAATCCACCGCTGCGGGTCTTCATCAAAGATGCCCACAGTAGGAATTTGCAGCGAGATCGCCATATGTAAAAGATCTGTATTACAAGATATTAGAGCGGCACATCCTTCAATCAGGGCCGCTACTCCAGCCGTATCATCCTGCTCAAAGAGCAAGGTTCTATCGCCATAGGTCTCTTTAAGATAATTCACTTGCTTGCGCTCTGCGAGGGTAAAAAACAAAACGGCCCTGGCCCCCCGCTCAATGACACGCCCAACAATATCTTCGAGTTGCCGACTGCTCAAACCACGTCCCTCACCGCGCACAAGATCAATGCCCACTACGTGATTGCGCGCAAAATCGCCGTCTAAATAGCGATCTCTGATTTGGCGCGCCAAATCTTGAGCAATTGTCCATTTAATATCCCCCTGCCCCTCCACTCCCAACAACTTCAACATGTTTATATATTGGTCGCCTTCGTACAAGCCGGTAGACTGTGACACTATTTCAATATTATATGGTGAGCAATCTTCGCGCTGAAATCCAATGCGCAACCGAGCACCACTTGCTTCGCAAAGTTGCGCTAAACGCAAACTGCAATCCCGCCCCAAACATAAAGCGAGATGTAATTTCCGGTTAACTAATTGGCTGGTTAATTGGCGGTAGGACGATTTACATACAGGTCCCCGCAAGGAACCACTTATTACGTTGTCAACAAAGGGAATTTGTTGGGCAATCGCTGCTTTGCTACCATCCACAAGCAGGGATATTTCTGCCTCGGGGTAGGCATGGCGAATGATTTTACATATGGGAGCCCCAATAAAAACCCCGCCCACTCGGTCGTTGGGCAGGATTAATATATTGCGAGCGCTGCGCAGTTCTTTAAATATATCTATTGGTTCGGCCTCAACTGGCGTTGTCCCCCTCCACCGCATAGCCACCCTATCCCAAACCGAACCTCCAATCCCGGCTCCACTCACCAGAACCCCCTACAAAGTCAAAGAAGTCAACATATTACCATCCAGTAGAGAGATTGGCCAAGCATTGCTCTAAGGATATAATACTTACCAGAATTTGGCCTCAGCCTTAGCGACTTCGGTAATTTTGCGATTGTTGTCGGCCGAAAACCGATGCAATCTATCCGAAACATTCAAGCCATTCATCAATACATTGCACATGTCTTTAGATGCCTGAGCCCGTGGGGATTCAATAAACAAAGGCCTGCGACGTTCGCATGCATCGAGGATTTTTGTATCACTGCGCACATAGCCAATGTAATTCATGTCGGTGGAGAGACAATCTTTAACCAACCCCATAAATCTATGTGCCTCTTTAATTTGCCTTTTATTTCTCACCCTGTTTAATAACAATTTAGGCCGGTATGAATCCAATAAAGCCCTGGCCTCTTCCCCAGCCTCATGATCTCTACGCTCAATCAAATCTAATAATTCTTCTACTTTACCGCTTTTACGCCCGGCCAGTCGGGCAAAATCCTCGATCACCTCTTTTACGTGCACGGCTTTTGAGAAATGCCTTCTCAATTTGCGATAAACGGTATTTTTTATAAACCCGTACGCATCTACTCGGGCGTGCGGTTCTGGCGTACAGACAATTATACCTTCATCTGAAAGGCTAAAGAAGTCGAGCGTATTATAAGATGATCCTGCCCCCAGGTCTATGAGCACATAATCTGCATCTAGTGTTTTTATATGCCTTATGAGTTTCTCTTTGGCCAAATAGGGCAAATTGGCCATCCCCACCATTTCGTTGCCCCCACACACCAATTTTAAATTTTCACTGGGTGTAGGCAGAAGAATGTCTTTGAGGGAATTCACTTCTCTATTGAGGAAATTACCCAAACTTTGCGGAGGAGCAATTTGGTCAAAAAATAAATGTAGATCGGCCCCTCCAAGATCGCCATCGACCAGAATTACCTTATATCCTAACAACGACAACCCCACTCCCAAGTTGGCAGTGAGAGTGGATTTGCCCGTTCCTCCTTTTCCACCCGCGATAGGCCAGATAATTTTATCGGGCATCTTGCTATCCAAGACGATCACATTGGGGTCGAGTTGTCTGGAGTAATCGAGCTGTGCGCTCATTTCCGTCCTCGTTTTTTGTATTTGTTGAAAAATTAGCAGGATAAATAAGAAGACGGTTACACAAAAATTGCTTTTAAAACACCAATCGGAAATTTTTATTATAGTGTCCCAACTAGTGGTCTGTCAAGCACTTTTCTTATTGTCCACACGCCCTATATTAAGTATCGGAAAGAGCAACAAACCATATAACCTTTTCTCATTTTTGCCAATTTCCCTTTGCTTTGAAGAACCTTTTGAGCACTCCTAGCCGAGATTTAACCGCGACTACATTTGTCGTTGACCAATATCGCACGCTTCTGTTATGGCATAAAAAAATGCAGGCCTGGCTTCCTCCTGGGGGACATATAGAACTCGACGAACTACCCGATGAAGCCGCCCTGCGCGAAGTGCGAGAGGAAACCAACCTCAAAGTCGAACTGGTGGGCAATACACAACAATGGGGCAATGTGCGCGTTTTACATACACCGATTTGTGTCCTTTTAGAAGATATCAGCCCAGGGCATCAACATATAGACCTTATCTACTTTGCCCGAGTCCTTAGCGGCGAAGTGTGCACCAATCCCGATGAATCGACAGATTTCCGCTGGTGTGACTCCCATAGTCTCAACCACGACGACATAGCTCCAGACATACGCATTCTTGGACTTCGGGCGATCAAAACAGTTATGGAGCTATAAACAATGGCACGAACAGCTATCATCACCCACCTACAAATGCTTGAGCACACCCATGGGCCTGGCCACCCCGAACGCCCGGAACGACTCAGTACTATTTTAGAAACGCTTGAAAAACAAGACATTACAAATAATACATTGCAGCTTACATCCACCCTAGCTCCCCTGGAAACACTCACTCTTATTCACGATATAGAACACGTAGACAAAATCTGTAACCTTTCTAAAATGCAACAATTAGTGCCCATTACCCCCGATACAACCGTATCTCCAACTACCTTCGATGCTGCCCGGCTTGCAAGTGGAGCAGTCCAGCAATTGGTTGACTCACTGGTAGCAGACCAAGTCGACAATGGGTTTTGCGCGGTGCGCCCACCTGGACACCATGCTGAACGCAATCAAGCTATGGGTTTTTGTTATTTCAATCATATTGCCATTGGCGCTCGCTATGCCCAACAACATGGTTTTGCCAAAATAGCCATTATCGACTGGGATGTACACCACGGCAACGGCACCCAGCATAGTTTTGAAAAAGACCCTAATATCTTTTTCTTTAGCGTCCATCAGTCACCGCATTATCCAGGAACGGGAATGTCCCAAGAGCAAGGCGTTGGCCCAGGCCTAGGCGCTACACTCAACGTCCCAGTTCGACAGGGATGTGACGACAAAGACTACTTAGATATATTTCGCAATACATTGCGTCCTGCCCTAGACCATTTTAACCCCGATCTTATTATGCTTTCCGCTGGCTTTGATGCCCATCGCGCTGATCCATTGGGCGGTATTATGCTCACGGAACAAGGATATGCCGATTTAACTCGCGAAGTTCTAGAAATGGCCAACCTATATTGTCAGGGAAGATTGATTTCGGTTCTGGAGGGGGGGTACGATCTGGAGGCCACCGCAACTTCAGTGGCGGCCCATGTGCGAGAACTCATGGAATTTTAATTAGAGGTTTGGTAAAACAGTGGATATCAACTGTATGCTCTAGTGATTTCCACTTGACCCCAAGCGCTTCGACTTGGTGGTTGTAACCTTCTCTTGCTAATAATTGACAAAATTGTTGTGCAGGTTTTCTCTGGGGATCGCTGAGGAAAAACCGCCCTCCAGGTAATAGCAGACGCCTCAGCACTCTATTTAAATAAGGATGATTTTTTTTTTCGTACACTACATCTGATCCCACCATGCAATCTACTGGCTGCCCCACTGGATTGCTCCAATCTAGATAGGCTACTCGATGGCGACTCGCCAGGCCATTTTTCTGCGCATTAAATGCAGCAAATATAAGGGCATCTTCAACATAATCTGTAGCTTCTATACGCCACCCCAGATGAGCCAGAACTATTCCCACCAACCCCAACCCACATCCAAGTTCGAGTGTCCAGGAATTAGGAGGACTTATTTCTTTTTGGCAAAACCAACGGGCCAAAGCCAAAGACGCTGGCCAAACCTCTGCCCAATATGGAAAGCGGGCGATCCGCTGCATGCGTTCTTCCTGCTCTATTAAGTCGTCCAGCAGTGCATAAGCATCCTCTACTTCTGCAATTGAAAGCACTACTCGATCTGCCACCGAGAGGGTAGATTCTTTTAAATCATACTTCTTTAAGGTGCGCAGTATTTGTTTGGACGAATATCTTTTCATCCCTATTTAATATCAATGCAACTAAAAAATGCAGACAAATCGTCTGCTTCTATATTTTCGCTTATTAATTTTGCGATTTTCTATCGCGCCGCTGTTTAAAATTGCGGAATGAGCGCAATGTCTCGCGCAAATCACGTCGAAATTCCTCCTCTAAAGCGTTTTAATTTATTGTAGGCCCTGATAAACGTTTCCTGAGCTATATCATCGGCGGCATCAAAATATAGCAACAAGCGATAGGCCACCCTAAACACCCTCTCGCGATAGCGGTCTACTATGCAATCAAATGCCCACTCCTCACCCGCTTTAAATTGTGCAACTAAATGTTCATCGGGAGCACAATTTGGATCATTGGATGAGGCACTCAAATGTCTATATTCCCAGATCACTTTCCAAATTCTCAATGGTTTAATATTGGACGTGCAAGGCTGTGTTTATGTTTAATGGGGGCCCATCTTTTCCCAATTGATTTAAACTACCAGACCAGCCATCTTGGTCTTCCATTTCTTGCGCACCCCCCTTCTCATTTGAATGAGCTCAGCCACAACACTAACGGCTATTTCTTCTGGCGTATCGGCTCCTATATTTAAACCAACGGGAGCATAAACTTGGTCCAGTCGCGGTCTCGAACCGCCCCGCCCGACTATCTTTTTCCACAAAAGCATTTTTTTGCGTTCGCTGCCCAACATGCCGATATAGGCGGCATCGGTCGCAATTGCTTGCTCTACCACTACCTCATCGTGCTGGTGGCCGCGCGTGGCGGCGATAATATAGGACTGCTCGTCGATTTCCAACTTTTCAAAAGACCGGTCTATCTCCTCCACCACAAAATCATCCGCTGCAGGGTGTCGCTCGGCGTTGGCAAACATAGGCCTATCGTCGACGATAACTACCTCAAAACCCACGTTTTTTGCAAGCGCGCAAATTTGCCCACCTACGTGGCCCCCGCCAAATATATAGAGCAATGGAGCTGGTAAATAGGGCTCAACAAAAACCTCGGTTTTCGAATCAGTTTTTAATTGAACAAGGTTCGCTTTTTCGTTTTCTAAGACCTCAGCCAATTGCTGTATTACCTGTCTATCTAGTTCATCTGCCCCAAGGCTCCCCAAACGTTCACCATTAGAATAAATCAACATTTTTCTGTTATCTGCTGTTTCTCCGCCCAAAACTGTAGCCATAACGCACGCTTGTCGCTGTCGCCTGGCTTTGTACACTTCTGAATAGGGCAGCACCCCCCCCCTTTCCCCAACGACCTCTGTATATATTCGCACTG
>CAXGRO010000086.1:0-13155 GCA_964012055.1 uncultured bacterium | reverse complement strand
AAGATCTTCTATCTCTGCGCCCTCTGGCTCCACGGGCGGCACTTCTACAGCATCAATGCTTTCGGGACCATCAACTTATCTTTCCGCTATGCTGAGCTCTGCGGCTACATATAGGAGCTGAACCCTGGAAACGCCATCGATCCAACTCGTCAAGTCTTCCCTGGAGACCGTCGGTGGACATTCAGTGTCTGAAGTATTAACCACGCGAAAAATCTTCCAATTTGATAAGAAAATATCCTGTAGTGATCGTAAAGCTATTGGTGAATGTGCGCTTTCGTGTAACGTCTGACCATTACCGAAGGGCCGAGGCGCGAATGCGCCGAAGCGGGAATGCATTTGTTATAGGATGTGCCAGCCGGGGTGGGGAAGGGAGGCATCATAATGCTCATTCCACTTCCTTTTCTTCATAATCCGCTATCCGCAGCGTGAACTTCGTGCCTTCTCCAATTTCGCTCTCCACTGAGATCGTCCCGCACAGTAGCTCCACCGACTTCTTCGCAATCGACAGGCCTAGGCAGCATCATGCATACGTACGGCTCTTCGATTGATGGTGCCTGGGTTTCACCTCAATCGTGCGGCAGTAGATGCCGTGATCGTAAAACTTGCGCTGTGCGGGATCCCATTTTCGACGATCATAGAAGAGCATCAGGCGATTCTCGCCCGTGGTCACAAGCCAGCCGTACTTCTGGCTCGGGTCGCCGTCGTGCATAATTCCGGCGAGGAGGTCCCAATTCGTGCCGGTTCCATCCAAACTGAATCCGACCGTAAGCCCCGGTCTTCCCCAGACTGAAGCAAGTACTCCGTTTGGCAGAAGAGCTAGCGATGGTGCGACTCCAGGATAGTTGAAGGCCTGTAAGTCGCTCCAGGACTTGCCGCCGTCTGCGGAGATGGCCCGCCAGAGCAGCATATAGCTGCCGTGGCGCATGAGGGCGTAGAGTTTACCATCTGAGGTGACAGACAAACCGGTCTCATTGAAACCTTCCGAGAAGATTTGTCCGCCGTCGAAGGGCTTACCTGGCTGGATTTTTCCAATCGTAGAAACGTGGTCCCAGTTCTTGCCTTCGTCATTGGAGAGAAACAACAGAGAAGAATCCAGAACTTCTTCCTGGGCTTCAGCCGCAATGCCATCCGTACGCGGTTGGACATAACCACCGGGCTCCTTCGGACGAGTCTCATTCCCTTCTATCTTTACGTAGGCGGCCACACAGAGCGCGTTGTCAGGCAGGCGAACGACGCGCCCAAAGATGTATCCCCCGATGGTCGATCCGTGTTTGCTGATCACGGGTTCGTAGAAAGCTGGTACCTCCGGTTCGTAAAAGTAATCGGGATCCTCCTCATCCCGTGGGAGGTAGTGATGATCGATGGCTCCTTTGAGATGGAACTTGGCTAGTTTGGGTCCCGTGAAGGTCTCGCCCGCGTCCAGGGTTTCGTTCATGAATACAGCGTATTCGCCCTGGCCGATCTTCCAAAGATACTGATTGAAAAAGATGGCCCTGTCCGGGCCGACCACGCCCATCCCGCTGATCCCGTCCAGCAGCGGACATTCCGCGGGCTCCCAGGTCTCACCATCGTCGCGGGACCGGTGCGCGCCAGAGGGCGTGAAATAGGCATCGTTGCCCACGTTGTAACACACCAGCATATTTCCATTCTCAAACCGCACGGCCTGCGGAATGATCGTTCCTTCGGTCGTGATAAGTTTTTCATCCGAGAGGGAATAGCCTGCTTTATACATTCTTATCTTAATCTCCACTCCAGTGAGGTATATTTAAAAAGGGTGTGGGTGAGCAATACTGTAGACACTTTTTGTAAGTCATTGATAAATAACGGCTTAGATAAATAGATGTTTAAATTTGTAACTTATTGATAAATAATCACTTACGAATTTCAACCTTACAAAAATCCGCTCAAAATCGAAAAAGTGTCCACAGTATTGGATGAGCAGATGGGCAAAAAAAGCGTATCCTTGTTTTAATAGTGTCCTTATCCGATTTAAAGTGTATGACCCATCTTGAAGGCTGGCATTTCCTATAACAGATTATGTGCGAATCTTTTCCAAGCCTTTGGTGCGGAATCCGATCCCCAGAGACAAGCCGTCCCCAGCAGCCAATGCCGTCCCTAAACCGACCCCGGTACCCGCCGCGCGCCCGAAGCCCGAGCCGGACGCGGTAGGTGGGCGGTGCTGGAGCTGGAGAGTCGCTCATGATTGCCGCTCGCGAGCTTCTTTCTCTGCCTTCTCCTTCGCCATCCGTCGGTTCAGGGCGCTTCCCGGCCAGTTCCGGTACCACGACTCGGCCGCCGGATTCCAGATGTAGTTGTGCAGGGTCGCCCGTTTGCGGTAGGGGGCATAGCTGCCCTGATGCCAGGCGTTGGTGCGGTAGAACATGAAGTCGCCCGGCTCGAGCACAGTCTGCACCGCGCCCGGCATGGCGCGGCCATGTTCTATACAAAGTTGCTCCGCCGTGATGGCGTCGACGCCATCCAGGTCGGGCGGGTTGGCGGCTACTTTCTTTTCCTCCTTCAGATCCGGGCGGCCGTGGCTGCCCGGCACATACCACAGGGAAGAGTCCGTGTAGAGCGCACAGCTGACCTGAACGAAGAACAGCGGATCGCGGATCAGCTGGCGCATTTCCGCCGGGTTGGTATCGGGTGCCTGCTCGGAGATGTCCCTGTGCCAGAGTACGCCCCAAGGGCGCTCGGCCGGCTCGAAGAGGACCGCGAGGATGTCGAAGCCGGCCTGGTAATGTTGCGGACTGAGGACCTGCCGGATCGCTTCGACCAGGGGAGGGTGTTCCAGGTAGTCCTGGAACGGTTTGGTATCCAGGTGGTCGAGGTATTTGGATAACGGCTGAAGTCTTTGCGCCTGACCGCCCTGCTCCTGGCGGGCAATCTCCCGTCCGGCCTCGGTGGCGCGTCTCAGGTCACCGATGAGGGAGGGCGGCAGGATACCGCGGAAGATGGTGGACCCGTCGCGATAGTAGTCGGCGATCAGTCGTTCGGATTCGGGCATGTTCGGCACCTAAGTGGTTTTTGGGGATGGACCTGATGCGAAGCGAAGAAGCCGGCGTCCTCTTCGGACAGTTGTTTCACGGCCTCCTCTTCGATGAACTCAACGCCCAGGTTCGGGGTGTCCCAAACTTCAATATGACCGTCGACGACGATGCGCTCGGGCAGGCCACTGCCGGGCGAGGCCAACTCTTGATCTTGTCATGGATTGGTTGATCCGGGTTCAGGTGTAAAAACCTTCCGCTTTTCCAGGGCGGCTTCAATCTCGGGCCGTTGGCGCAGGATCGGCCGCATCTGTTTGTTCGACGCCATCTGCAACTGGTCGGTGACGTGCTTCGAGCCCACGCGTGACCAGTTGCCGTAGCCGAGCAGCGCTTCTCCTCTGATCGGGTTGGAGAACTCGACGACAAAGTAGAAGGTGTCGCCACTCTCAATCGGCGCGGTGCCGTCCGCGAAGGCACCCGGGGCGGATGTTCTGATCGCACCCAGGGAGCCGGGGGCGCCGTTTCCCGGCAGATCCAGGGTTTCGCGGCGCAAACGGATGACGTCGCCCCACAGCACGTGCAGCGTTTCGTACTCACGTTCCAGCTGTAGCGCCTGCGCCTCGAGGAGCATAACGGCACGCTTAGCATCAGCAAAGCCACGAGGGGTCGTCAACGGCTGGCTCGGATCAGCGGCCGTGCCGTAACCGCCGATGGCGGCGAAGTTCTTGCCGGCGGCTTCGACAAAACGATAGAACAGGAAGGCGCCATCGCTGCGGCTCTCGGTCTGGCGATCCCAGCTCGCCAGAATATCGGCGGCTCTCTGTGCCCTTTCGTCGCCGAGTTGTCTGGCGGCATCCACCAGGTCGTCGACAAAGTGATCGGCGAGTTCGACATGCGTTGACAGTTTCATCTCCTTCAAATCGTCGAAACTGATTTCGTCCGCTTGCGACAGCAGCCGGATGCTGCGCTGCGCCCGCGGGCCGAGACTGGGGGATGGCGCGATATAGGCAGGTGACATCTGCGGCTCGAGGACCATTGGATAGGTGCAGGTCCAGGGTGAGTCGTTGCAATTCTGCACCCAGCCGTTGGGTGGGTCGATGACTTTTGGCAACTCATCGTAGGGGACGATCGCCTCTGACGTGATGAGCTCGGAATCATCGCCGGGGACGACGCCGCCCCAGAAGCTGTGATCCCCCTGGGGACGCAGTGGCGATGCGGCGTTGTACAGGTACATGATGTGGCCGTCGCGATCCGCGTACATGGTGTTGAACAGGGGCAGCTGCTGCATGCGCATGGCATCCTCAAACTGCCCGATGTTTTGCGACAATCCCATGCGCCAGAACTGCTCGAACATCCGCGCTCGCTCCAACCCCGCCACCCGCACTGCCACGGTCACGCCATCTCGATCGACAACCACGGGACCGTGTACCGAGCGGCGGATCGTCAGCGGCTCGTCGCGGAGCATGCCGTCGTCGTTTTGCACCTTGATAACCTGATGCTCCACCTCGAAGGGCCGCGTCTCGCCGTCGAGTACATAGCCGTCATCATTGAGCTTCAACTGATAGAGGTCAGCCAGGTTGGGGCCGTTCGTCGTCTGCGTCCAGCCGATGAACTCCGTGACGCACAGTCGAAGGGTCGGAAAGCCGACCCAGACGGCGCCATACGAGGTGACGCCCGGCGCGCTCAGCTGGACTTCGAAGTAGGTGTGTCTATCTCCCCATGTCAGATGTGAATTACTCAGCAGCATCGCATGGCCGGACGCGGTCTTGGCCGGTGAGATGGCCCATCCGTTGGAACCGGAAGGTGGCTTGATCGAGCCGTCTACCCGGGTCTCGACGCTATTCTTGTTGATGAACCAGCCAAAATGAATGACCCGCATGCCGTGGGCGAGGATGTCCTCCACGGTGAGAGGCAGCACGGCTCGGGCACCAGCCGTGAGGGATTCGATCTGTTCGTGAGCCCTGGCATTTAATCCCTCGGCGAACGCCTGCAGCAGCGGGGCGAACTCCGGGCTCTGTTGAGCAGCCCATTCCCGGGCGCGTTCCGGGATGCCATTCGTGCGCACCCAGCGGTCCTCATCCAGGTAATCTTCCCCATAGAATTCAGCGGCGCGACCACGTGCCTGCGTGTAGAGTCGTATGAGCAGCTCAGCATGGGCCTCCATCTGAGCGTAGCCATAGGCGTAGAACAGACTGGCATGGTCAGGTGCGAAGATGTGGGGAATACCAAAGGCGTCCCAGAGAATTTCCGTGCCCTGCGCTGGAGGAGACGGTTGCGGTCCCGACCCGTACTTCGCACTCTCGTTCATAGTCCATTACCTCACTGAATGATTCCTGTCAGCGGAACGTTAATCACAGAGATAATCGACGACCGTCGCCGCGTGTACTTTGATGACATCTCTGAATTCCTCCGCCGACACCCATTCGTCCGGTGCGGCCACGTTTGGTGCACGGGTGCCGTACACGACCGCCGGAATTCCCCTCCACCACCACAGACGCGTGTCGGTGGAACCGGCGCTGGCGTTGACTTCGATCTCCTGTCCGGTGATGGCACGGGCATTGGCCACGGTCAGCCCCACGATCTCATCATCGGGTGAGCAGTAAGAGGCCTCGAAGGCGAGCAGCCATTCGAGGGAGATCTCTTTCATATCGAGGCCGGTCTGCCCAATCACCTCCGCCACCCGCTCTTCGACCTGTGCTGTAGTGATACCGATGGGGGGACGGATGTCGACCCTCATCGAGCAGTGGGCGGCAATCGTATTGGGCTGCACGCCCCCCTGTATGGTGCCGACATTCACGGTAGTGGAATCGACAATCCAGCTGGTGCCTCTACTGGAAGGTTCCTCTTCGATCTTGTTCTTGGCTCGCTCGATCGCCGCCGCCATGTCCGCGGGCGGAGTTACCTTCCATCCCTGCAGCTTTTTGAGTGCCTCGGCGATGATCATCGCCTTGCTGATGGCATCGTCGTCGGCGGGCAATCCCGCCCATCCACCGGCATGACGGGTCTTCACTTCCAGCCAGTACATCCCCCTGTGTCCGATCAAGACCTGATCGAAGTTGGTGGGCTCGCTGTTGAGACAGGCATCTCCTCTGGTACAGGGTACATTCTCCAGCAGCCACCGCACCCCCCAGTTGCTGCCCGCTTCTTCATCTCCCACCAGCGTCAACGTCAGCTGACCTTTGATGGGGACCTCCAGCTCGTGGACCAGCAATAGGCAAATCAGCGATGCCATTGAGCCGGCCTTCATGTCGCCCACTCCCCGGCCCAGGATCCTGCCCTCCCTGCACGCTCCCGAGTATGGATCGAAAGACCAGGCCTCGCGATCCCCGGCCGGAAACTGATCGAGGTGGCCGTTGAGAACGAGATTGCGGCCGCTCTCCGTACCGGTCTTATAGGAGACAAGGCTTTGAAGGGTTGGCTGGGGCTCGTACACCTCAGCCGGCAACCCCTTCGACTTCAGGTGATCCGCCAGAAAGGTGACGCACGCACTGGTGTCGCCGGGAGGATTGTCGGTGGGAATACGGACCACATCCCCCAACAGCCGCTCGAACTCCGTCATTCTGGCGTCGATCTCCCGCAGGACCTTCGCCTTCAGCTCATCCTTTGACATGGGTGCGCATTCTCCTGTTCGGCGACCGCTAATACTCCTCGACGGTGAGCGTCTGGACCAGATCCTCGTCCCACTCGGCCCCCCAGCCCGGCATCGCTGGCGGCGCCAGACAGCCTTCCTCCAGCAAGGGCGCGTTGAGCAGACCCCATTCAGCACCGGCGCGACGGTGTGAATCGCCCCGAGTTTTCCGGAGGCTCAGTTACATGAGCCCAGCCACCTTGGCTGGGGTACTCTGACGATGACGCATGGGCTGTAATATACGAAACGAACGGCCGCCCCATACTAAAAATCGGGCCGACACCCTGTGACTAGTTGGGCTGACGCTGTCTGATGAGTTGAGTCGTGTCTTATTACAAATAAGTCCTGAGCCTATCTATGACCGCTTCAGGTCTTGCGCTCTTTCTTCTTGGCCGCTGGAAAGAGCACGTTATTGAGGATGAGGCGGTAGCCCGGCGAGTTGGGGAAGAGCGCCAGCTGTGTCGGCGGGTCGCCGACGTGGTGCTTGTGGTCTTCGGGGTCGTGGCCGCCGTAGAAAGTGAAGGTGCCCTTGCCCACCCGGCCGTGGATGTATTTGACCTCGTCCTGGCCTTCGACCTCGGCCAAGACGACCACCGATTTTTTGATGAGGCGGCGGCGGAAGCCGGTGGTCTGACCCAGAAAACCATCGACGATGTTGGAGTGGTTCTGGGTGAGCATGGTGGGCACCGGGTCGTACTTGGCGGAAAATTCAAAGAGGGTGAAATACTCGGCCTCGGCGGTGCGGATCTGGCGGAAGTCGCTGGGGGTGGAGTCGATGTCGGAGTGCTCGTAGACAAAGGCGCTGGGCTCCAGCACAAAGTTTTCAAAAGCCACGGTGCGGCCATAGTTGAGCTTTTGCTGGGCCTGGGGGTCGGAGGGCGTGCCGTCGTAGACCTCGTGGGCCACATCGACGTCGCCGGCGGCCAGGGCGATATCAAAGGTGTCGGTGGCCGAACACATGGCAAACATAAACCCCCCCTGCTCCATGTATTTGTAGATGCGGCGGGCCACGGCCTTTTTCTCCTCCTGCACCGAGGCGTAGCCGAGTTTGCGCGCCAGCGCCTCGTAGGTCTGCTGGCGCTTTTGGTACCAGGGCTCGTTGTGAAAGGCGCGGTAAAATTTGCCGTACTGGCCGGTGAAGTCCTCGTGGTGCAGGTGTAGCCAATCGTAGTCCTGTAGTTTCCCCTGCAAGACCTCCTCGTCCCAAATCTTTTCGTAGTCGATCTCGGCGTACTCCAGCGCCATGGTGACGGCGTCGTCCCAGGGTTGAGAGGTGGGCGGCGTGTAGACGGCGATCTTGGGCGCTTTTTCCAGGTGCACCACGTCCATATTGTTGGCGTCTATCTCGGCGTAGATGCGGGCCGCCTCGGCCTCGGAGATGCGCGCAAAGGATACGCCGCGGATCTGCGCCTCGCGGGCGATGAGATCGTGGCTGTCTAGCATAAAAGCGCCGCCGCGGTAGTTGAGCAGCCACTCCACCGGCACCTGGCGCTCCAAACTCCAAAAGGCGACGCCGTAGGCTTTGAGGTGGTCGGTCTGGCTCTGGTCCATGGGGATGAGCAGGCGCTCGGCGGCGGCGGGGTGCAAGAAGAGCAGGCCTAGCGTCAGAGCCAGGGCAAGGGGGTGGAGTTTCATCCTTGGCGCTCCTGGAGCGCGGCGCGCAGGCGCTGGATGTGCAGGCGGATCTGCGGCGTGCGCACGTCGTTGGGGTGGGCCAGCAGCGCTGTCTCGTAGGTTTTGAGCGCCCGGCTCAGGTCGCCCTGACGCTCGTGTAGTGCGGCGCTGCCGATGTGGGCTTCGAGGGTGTAGTGCTCGTAGGCGTAGCGTTCGATCAATAATTGATAGAGTTTGAGGGCTTCCGATAGGTTGTCGGCGGCGGAGCGCAATTGAGCGCGCGCCAGCAGGCTCTGGGCCTGGAGGGCGGGCGGACCCTGGGTTAGCAGCCAGTCCCAGTGGCGGGCGGCCCGGTTGGGTTTATTTAAGCGTTCTTGTAGCTGTGCCTGGGCAAAGTGTTGCAGCGCTCGTTCATTGTCGCTGTGTTGTTCGAGGCGCAGGGCCAGGGCCAGGGCGTCGTTGCCCCACTCGCCGTGCGGGTCGTCTTCTAACAGTGTATTGAGCACTTTTAGGGCGGCGCCAAAATCGTTTTGAAAATAGTCCAGCTCGGCGCGGACGTAGCGGCCGCGCTCGCGGTGCGACGGGTGGTGCTGGAGCAATTGGTCGGCGTAGTTTTCCGCGGCGCCAAAGTCGCCCAGGCGCAGGGCGCATTCGCTCAAAAGGGACAGGGTTTCGGCGTGCCAGGCTTTGCTGTTGGGGGCGTTGAGAGTGGATTGCAGGGTTTTCTGCGCCGCCTCGGCGTTGCCCTGTACCTGCAATTGCAATTTGCCCAGGTGGAAGAGTGCTTCGATGGTTTCGCGTCGGTGCGGGAAGCGGCGGGCCAGGTCGTGGTAGAGGGCGGCGGCCTGGCCGTATTTGCGGGCGCGCGTCAGGTTTTCGGCCTGCAGTAGCAGCGCGCGGAAGAAGTGAGGCGAGTCCGGGTCGCGCGCGGCAAAGAGGCCGTAGGCGCGGGCGGCGGTTTTGTAATGCCCCAAATTTTGGGCGCGGGTGGCAAAGTCGAAGATTAGCGAGGTGTGCTCGGGGGGCAGGCCCATTGCGAGTTTGTAGGCGCGCTTGGCCTGGCCGGCTTCCAGGGCCAGGACGGCGGTCAGGCGCACGACCAGATGGGGCGAAGGGTCTTTTTCCAGCCGGTCGATCAGGGCATCGAGCAGTAGGGGCCCCTGGCGCGGTTCTGCGGCAAGGGGTAGAAGGCGGTATTCGACCTGGGCAAAGCGATGGGGGTCGTGGAGCAGGTAGGCGATGTACTGGCGCAGGGCTTTGGGGTAGTTGCGCTGTTGCAGGTACAGTTCGGCCAGGTCCCAGGCAAAGAGATTGTCCTGGCGCAATTTGCTGTGGCCCCGCTGCAGGGTTTCGACGGCCTCATCTAGCAGGCCGGCGTTGCGGCACTGGTGGCTGACCTGCAGGTAGAGTTGGGGGTCGTGGGCGTGGCGTTTGAGCAAGCGGCGCCAGGTCTTGAGAGCTTGCTCGTGGCGCTCGAGGGCGTGGTAGGCGCGGCCCAGTGACAGGTAGGCCTGGACATCGTCGTGCTGTTCCAACCAGGGTTTGAGGGCGGCGACGGCGTCTTGGTGTTGGCCCAGGGCGGCCAGGGCGCGCACCTGGCCGTGCAAGATGCTGGAGTCCTGGGGAGCGAGCTGGCGCAATTGGGCGTAGAGCGGCAGGGCGGCGGCGTAGTTTTCCTCCCTTTCCAGGGCTTGCACCTGACGGCGCAAGGTGGCTTCTTGGACGGCGGCCAGCGGCGCCGTTAGGGCCAAAAGGGCGATGAGTAAGTGGGCGGTGCTGGTCAAGGCGTCTCCTTCGGGCGCTCTGCTACGTCTCTATCGACGTCTTGGCGGCTTGGGGACGACGTTGGCAATTCTTCCTGGCGCTCTATTACGTCCTGGTAGACGCCTTCGTAATACTGGCGCAACGGCGGCCGGTACTCGTCTGGGTAGGGGCCCTTTAACGCGCTTTGCATGGCGGCGCGCAGCAGGTCTTCCTGCTGCCCCAAGCCGTCGGGCAGGCGGCCCGGCTCTCCATAGGCGGTGTCTTTGCCACTGGTGGACTGGCGCTGGCGTTTAATAAAGCCCCGCGTGTGAATGGAGCGGCTGGCGTCGAGCATGCGCTGCAGGATGCGCTGTTGTGCTTGGGTAATGCGCGCGTCGACGCGCTGGCGCTGCATGTCGCGCAGCAGGGATTCCATTTCCTCCTCGATGGCGCGCAGGCGCTTTTCGCTGCCGCGGTGGCCGCGCATGCCCTGTTGCAGTTCTTGCAGGGCCTGGTAAATGCGCTGCTGTTCGGCGGCCAGGCGCCGCATCGACTGGCGCATGTCGGGGCGGCCCTGTTGGCCCTGCTGCCGACCCTGCTGCATGGCCTGCTGGGTGGTCTGGTTGAGGTCGGCCTGCTGCTCCGACAGCCCCATCATCTGCTGCATGGTTTCGGCAAAGCTGGAGGGCATTTGCGCTTTGGCCAGGTTGTCCAGGCTCTGGCGCAGCAGCTGTACCGCTTCGTTGAGGTGGCCCATGGATTTGCCCTGCGGGGCAACGGCGCTGGCGGCGTCTTGCTGCCCCAGGTGTTGCGCCGCTTCTTCCATGTGGTGCAATACGTAGCCCAGGGTCACCTCCAGGCCGCGGCTGAGGCTCATGGTTTGGCGGCTGATGTCGGCGATGCGCTCGGCGCTGTGGCCAATGCCCTGGCGCAGGGCGAATTGCTCCTGGGCTAATTTCTGTAGTTGGCTGCGCCCCTCTTCCTGGCTGCGCTCCTGCAGGCGCTCCTGGCGCTGTGACAGGTGCAGCAGGTCGTGCATGGTCTGGCGCATTTCGCGCCCCAATTTTTCTTTCTGCTCGGCGCTGTATTGCTGTTGCATGTGCTCCAGGCCGGCGGCCAGCGAGCCGAGGTCTTCTTCGAGGGCGGCGCCGTGGCGCAGGGCTTGGCTTTTCTGTTCGCTCTGCATGTGCTGTACCATTTCTTGCATGCGCGGCGCCAACGCCTGGTGCTGCATGGTTTGGGCCTGGTTTTGCAGGTTTTGGGCGGTGGGGCGGTGGAATTGCTCCATGGTCTGACCCAGGTCCTGCAATTCTTGCTGCAGGCGCCCGGTGTCGCGCCCCAGGCTCTGCTCCTGTTCTTGCAGGCGCTCGCCGGCGTCGCCCTGGTTTAGTTCGTCGTTGATCTGGGCCTGGCGGCGCTCCAGGTCGCGAGCTTGTTCAACGGCCGCCTCCAGGCGCTGCTCGGTCTGCACTTGATTGAGCAAGGCCAGGGTGCGGTCCAGGCGCTCCTGGAAGGCGGCCTGGTCTTGCTGGAACTCCTCGATGGCGGCGGCCAATTCGTTGGGGCTGAGCTGCTGCATGGCCTGCTGCATGGCCTGGATGGCTTCCTGCAATTCGGGTGAGGTTACGGCGTCCATGAGGGCGCGAATTTCTTCGAGCTTTTTGAGCAATTCATCGGAGGCCAGCTCGTTTTCTTGCAGCTGTTCGATGTCCTCTTGCAATTGCTGCGCCATTTCTTCGACGGCGCGGGCGCGTTCGGCTTCGCGGCCCAGGGTGGATTCCAATTCCTTTTTCTGTTCCCAGGTCAGTTTCTCGTGTTTGAGCACTTCGCGGCGCACTTGTTCGAGGTACTTCGCCGTTTTTTCGCCCTCGTCAATTAATTCTTCCAGTTCGCTCACTTGCTCGTCGGCGCTTATTTCCTCAAAGAGCTCGTAGAGCGAGGGATAGCGCAGCACGTATTGGCGGCTGGCGCTTTGCTTGGGACCGGTGACGGCGTCGTTGTCCCAGGCGACCAGGTGGTAGAAGACGCGGTCTTCGGGCAGGAGGTCGGCGTCGTCCAACTGCCACATATGGGTCAATTGGAGCTGGCGGCCGGGGGAGATGTTGAGGGGAATCTGTTGCTCGCCGCCGTCGTTGACGCGGTAGACCAGTGCCAGGCTGTCGACGCCAAAGTCGTCGCTGGCTTCGGCCGCTAGCAAAACTTGCATGGTTTCGGGCAGGTCGATGTCGCGGCCGGGCTCGGTGAGAGCGACCAGGGGCGCTTCGTCGGCCAGGGCCTGGATGGTGTAGCGAATGGGGTCGTGGTTGGGCACCTCTTTGCGGTCGAGCAGTTCGATGTGGTAGTGCCCCGAGTGATCTACGTTTAATTCAACGTGCGCTTTGCGGTCTTCTACCCGTGCCGCCAAGCGCAGGGTGTCGTCGAGGACCAGGGTGGCGGCGCGCAGCGGTTTGGTGGCGTTGATCTCAAAGGACACCCGGGTCCCGGTGGGGCAGGCGATGTCGCCGCCCTCCTCGTCGAGGCGCACCGGCAGGCCGCTGTAGGCCGGGTAGTGGTACTGCAGGCGCAGGCGCTGGACGGCGGGCGGGTCGATGACCTGGACGCGGTGGATTTGCGAGCGGCCGTCGTCGGCTTCAACCTGGTATTCGAAAGGGCGCATGACCCGGGCAAAGGTGTGGACCAGCGAGTCGGCGCCGTCGACGACGAGCACTTCGCGCTGCCACGGCACGGTGGTGGCGCCGCGCTGCAGCACGGTGGCGCGGCGCGGCGCCGCGCCGGTGACGGCGTCGATCCGGGTGTAGAGGCCCGGCATCATCGCGGACCGCGGCCAGGACTGGGTGGTGAGCATGGTCGGCGCGATGGCCTGACCAAAGGGAATTTCGGCCTGGGCGACGACGACGTCGATCATCTCGACATCCGGCATCGCGGTGGCGCTGTCCGGCCCGACCGCAAGGTTCATCGCGGCGAATGAGCCGGCACCGGCCAGCGCGGTTCCCAGGAGGATGGTGGCGAGTGATCTGAACTGCATGGGAGGTCTCCAAACTGCTTGGCGGGCAAGAAGATCTTGGACGAAAAGGTCTTCCGGAAGCCGCGCGGAGGCGGCTTCCGGACTTCGGTGCTCAGCAGGTGCCGTGGGTACCGGCCGGATTGATCGCGCCGCAGGCCGCGGTCGCGTTTGCGCCCGCT
>CAXGRO010000085.1:0-13253 GCA_964012055.1 uncultured bacterium | reverse complement strand
GGGCGGACGACTTTCGCCAGGCGGGCAAGAAGTACTTTCGCCAGGGGCGCTACGCCGAAGCGCGCGCCGCGCTGGAAGAGGCGCTGGCGCTCGAGCCCGGGGAGGCTTCGACCTACGTCAATTTGGGCCTGGTGTTGCACGCTGGCCTGGGCGATCTTGCCGAAGCGGCGGCGGTGTTGGAACGCGCTGTGCAGATCGATGCCAAACGCGGCGACGCCCACTATTTGCTGGGCAAGGTTTACCTGGGACAAGACCAGGTGGGCAAAGCGTTAGACGCGCTTAGAACGGCCACCCGTTTATCGCCGCAAGCGTGGGAATACGATCAATGGTTTGGGCTGGCCTATATGCGTTCCGACAGCCTGGCGGCGGCGGAAGCGGTTTTTCAGCGCGCCAGTAAGAAGGCGCCTTGGGAGCCGCGATCCTATTTGCATTTGGCGCGCCTTTACGCCGAACAGGGGCGGCCGCGCGACGCCGAGCAGGCGCGGCTCATTTTTGCGCGTCTCGATCCCATTCAGGAGAAGGTGGAACTCTACCAGGACAAGGTGGATGACTATCCCGATAACCCGCGGGCGCGAACGCTGTTGGGCACGACGTATTTTGAACAGGGGCGTTTGAAAGAGGCGCACGATAGTTTTAAACAAGCAGTTTTATTGGACTCGCTCTACGCGCCCGCCATTCACGGTTTAGGGCGAATATTGCAATTGGAGAATCAACTACCCAAAGCTATCTGGGCGTACGAGCGGGCCATTCAGATAGATCCAAAATTATTTGAAGCACACAGTGATTTGGGGCAGGCGCATCATCAGAGCGGGCGCTACGATCTAGCTGTTACCTCTTATAAGCGGGCGTTGCAGTTGCAACCGGAGTCGGCGTTGATCTACACCAATCTGGGCATGGCCTATGCCATGCAGCAGGACTATAAAGCGGCGGTTGGGGCGTTTAAGACGGGCATTGAGAAGGCTCCCGATATGGCTGACCCGCGCAATGCGCTGGCGCAGGTTTACGTGCGCCAACGCCGTTTTGCCGAGGCGATTGAGCAGTGGGAGGAGGTGTTGCAGTTGGTGCCCAATCATCCGCGGGCGACGGAGTGGATTGACGCGGCGCGCAAGTATCTTGAGAGGCAGTGAGGTTGGGGGTGGAGAATGGATTTTAATGGTTGCTTGACAGAGGGGTGCGTGTGCCATAAAGTTGCGGGTACTGGCGTTTTACTTTGGAGGGATGCGCTGGTCAGGGGAGGGATGTTGAGGAATGGGACTATTCTTGCCTTCTACTGAATGATTGAGGAGGATAATGCTATGACAGTGCAGACACAGGTTAAAGGGCAGCGGGTTACTACGCTGTTGAATGCGGAGGAGATTTACGTCAGTGCGGAGCAGGCGAAAGGGGTGTGGAAAGGAGAGGGGGAAGAGGGAATACACCTTTTTCGCGGGGAGGTAGTAGAGAACGATGCGCCGGGGTCTGGGCGGTCGGACCAGGAAGGGATTGAGCCGTTTTTTGAGGTGAGTGGGCAGTTGGTTGTGCATAAGAGGTTGCACTTGGACGAAGTGGCCAGCGATGGGGCGCAACTGGCGTTTATTGCCAAGGAGCGCAAGGGGCACGAGGCGACGTTGCGTTTTGTGGTGAACGGGCGGGAGGTGTTGCGGCGGCCTTCGTCGGAGGCGACACCGCAAGCAAAACACTATTGGGAGTTGACGGTGGGGGATTGGGGGTGGAGCCGCTGGTATTATGTGGATATTCCGTCGGAGGCGCTGGTGCAGGGAGAGAATGAGATTGAGGTGGCGGCTGTAGACGGATGGGAGGGGTGGCAATTGATGGTGGCGGATTATCGGGATTTTTACAAGGGCATGCTCGATCCGGTGGTGTTGCCGCACGCCAGCAAACGCAGCGAAGACGGCGGTCAGAATTGGGAGGAGGAGCGCGGCGAGTACGTGTTGCGGGTGGTGCTGGAGCGCTATCGCGGTGCAGGCGAATTGTGGTCGCCGGTGTTGGATGCGGGGGGAGAGGGGGAGGCCGTGGTCAAGAGCGGGCGCAGCGTGCACCGCCTGGTTTTGGACTGGGATGCAGAGGTGCCCGAAGGGACGCAATTGGGCCTGGCGCTGCGCTGCGGATCGACGCCGGCGTGGGATGCCGAGTACTGGAGTGATTGGCAGGTTTGCGCTGGAGGAGAGGCGGTAGAGACTAGCGGGCGCTATGTGCAGTGGAAAGCGGAGTTTGTCACTGCGGATCGGCGTGCCACGCCGCTGTTGAAGAGCGTGCAGATCGATGCCGATATTCGCGGCGGGGGAGAGGTGCCGCGCGTGGTAGCGGCGGAAAATGCGCAGGTGCTGCGCTCGTCTTACGATATGCCATGGGAGGACTACCAGTGCGAAATGTTGGTGGAGTTGCGCCGCCGTTTTGAACTGGACGCGGTGGTGGCCGGGGCACAGACCGAGTTCGAATTGATCGAGCGGTTGCATCGCTGGGCCTACCACGTGCCCCTGGGCCCCCGCTCCCACTTTCCGTGGAACGCGCTGGAGTGGACTGCATTGGAGCGCGACGAAAGCGGCGCCATAAAGATGAATACCTACGAGCAGCGGCGGCGCGACGCTATGTGCCTCTATCCCAATGTGGTGCTGGTGGCGGCCTGCTTGAGCTTTGGCATACCCGCCCGCCACCTCAATTTTCACAGCGAAGGTATGACCGGTCACGAGATTGCCGAAGTTTGGTCCAACGACTACGGCAAGTGGATTCACCTGGATGCTACGCGCGATTATTACTGGTACAATCCCCAAACGCTGGTGCCGCTGGACACGCAGGAAATTCACCAGGTATTAGTTGAACGTCTGGACCAGGTCGAGCGCTGGGATCGCCCCTATCTCTTCCATCAGGACCTGGACGAATTGGTGCGCGATTTGCCTATCTCCTTTTATAATGGAGATTACGAACACGACGCGGACGAGGGGGCCTATTTTCTCTTTCGTTCGTTCTGCCATTTTCGTATTGTTCCGCGTTTTAATCCCTTTAGCCAGGAGCGTCCTCTGCCGGTGAGCCAGGGCACCGAAGTGTGGTCCTGGGACGGCTATCTCAACTGGGCCGACGATAAAGTGCCGCCGCTGGCTCATTTCAGCCAGCACACCAACCGGCGGGCGGATTTTTACCCCACCCTCAATCAGACGCGCTATACGGCCGTAAGTACCGACGAGGCGCAGCGTTTGCGCGTCCATCTGGAAACGGAAACCCCGGGTTTTACAAATTTTGAAGTCCGCTTTGACAGAGGTGAGTGGCAGAAAGAGGCAACTCAATTCGATTGGGATTTACACCAGGGATTAAATGTGTTGGAAGTGCGCTCTCGCAACAGTGCTGGTGTGACGGGTATCGTCAGTACTATGAGTGTGGAGGTATAAAAAATTGACTGCCCTTAACATAAGGAATGTAAGTAGGATACTGTGTCACACAGAATATATCTTGGCCTGCTGTTGTCTCCTGGCCACAACCGGAGCGGCGGCGCTCGATTTGCCCAAGCGGGTCAAGCCGCCGCCCGCCGAGGTGCCCACCTATACGATACAGCGCGTGGCACAGGGCCTTGTGGTGGACGGCAAAGCCGATGAGGCAGACTGGCAGAAAGCGGCGCCCATGCACCTCATCTTTCCCTGGAACGACGTCGAGCGAGAAGCGGTGCAGCACACGGTGGCTAAGATGTTGTGGGACGACAAAAATCTATACATTGTATATCTCTGCGACGACCCCTACATCAACGCCGAGATTGTCGATCACGACGGCGCGACGTTTAACGAAGATGCCGTCGAAGTTTTTGCCACCCCCAACTCGGACGACGTGAGCAAATATTACGGCTACGAGATGAATGCTCTGGGGACTTTGCTGGATTACATCACATTTTGGCGCGACGGAGTGCGCATGAGCGGGGGCCGGGGCTGGCAGAGCGAAGGAGTGCTGCTTGCCACTACCATTGATGGCACCATCAATGACAATTCGGACATCGACAAGGGGTGGATTTTGGAGATCGCCATTCCCCACGACAACTTTCGCCATCTCGGCGGGCGCATACCGCCGCAAGACGGCGATATGTGGCGGCTGAATCTCAATCGCTGTGCCGGTAAAACAAAGGGACAATACAGCGTGTGGTCGGACACTCACGCGCCACAAGCATCGTTTCATCACGCGGATTACTTTGGCAAAGTTTTCTTTTCCAATGAGCGGGTGGGAACGGGGATGGCCAAATGATTGACGCCTTATTTAGCAATACTGTGGATGCTTTTTGTAAGTCATTGATAAATAACGGCTTAGACAAATAAGTATTGAAATATGTAACTTGTTGATAAATAATCACTTACGAATTTCAACCTTACAAAAATTCGCTCAAAATCGAAAAAGTTTCCACAGTATTGATTTAATGGACATGGAAAAAATCTTGACAATTGAGTGATATTACGATAGATTCCGGTGACTATTGGAAATGTTTTATGCTCATCTTTTAGATGTGCCATAGTTCTGAGTAGATTTTTTTACCTAAGATAAGGAGGTGTCTGAGTGGGCAGGGAGGTCCTGTCTCTTAGACCGGAAAATGATCTACTCAATTGATCCTTATTTTTCTCACCACTCTAACAGGAGAGTAGTAATGATTTCATTGAGAAAAATTAGTTGTGCATTAGCTGTTGCCTCGCTGTTCCTCGCCGGAACGGCCAGTGCGCAGTTTGTGCACGCTGGTAACCCGGACGTCACCGCCCTGGCCGACATGACCAGTGGCAGTGCGCCCACCGTCTTGGAAATCCAGGGCTTGAGCGACATTAGCGATTACGCCTTTGACGGCTCGGACCTGGAAATCCCCTTTACCCTGTCGGGTAGCGGGGCCACGGTCTGGCTGATTATCTACACCGAAGGCCAGAGCGCTCCCTTGACCATCGAGGGCGAAGGGCCGGCGCCGTACGCCGATCCCGAGCACGCTAGCGCAGGTTGGCATGTATTTGAAGGTACCGACTGGTTGGTGTTCAAGTCCGACGGTCAGCGTTTTGAAGAGGGTTCCAACTCCATCACCTGGAACGGCCGCGACATGAACGGCGACGTGGTGGGCGCGGGTTCATACAACCTCTTCCTCGCCGCTTTTGACGACGAAGCCACGCCGCACTTGGTGGCTGGTGCCGTCTTCCGCAAGCTGGGTACCCCCGGTCGCTTTATCATCAACCTCGACCGCGGTGTCATTTACGACTACCAGCGCGTCAGCAATATGACCAACGACTGGATCGACAACTTTGAAGGTACCGATCCTATCGACATCACCGCTCTCACCGACGCCGGCGGCGGCCAGCCCCTGTCGAGTGTGCCGCTGAATGCCGAACACACCGAGTTCATCGGCATCGGCCAGAGCAACCTGCTACAGCGCTGGACCATGGACTGGGACGCCAACCGTCTGGCTCCCGTGGAAGACTGGGGTATCGACTTCGGTTCCGAGAACGGCGGCGTCATTGATATTTCCGAACTGCCGGGCAGCGCCGGGCAGCGCACCCTGATCACCACGCCCGACAAGAGCATCGGTTACGTCACTGCCGGCGTTAGCGGCACGGTGGCTCAGATCGTTGGTTACGACGTGGCGACTGGTGAAAAGCTGTCGACTTGGGATCTGACCGACCTGTTCCTCTACGACAACAACGGCGCCGACCGCGTCGGCGGCCCCATGGAAACGGCCGCTTTCTACAACGGCGAACCAGATCCGTGGGGCATCACCACCACCTCGCACCACACTTCGGTGATCTTGCGCCTGGACTGGGACGGCAACGTCCTGTGGATGAATCGCAACGGCGACGGCTTTGGTGACACCCGCGCGTTTAACTCGGCCGACGGTAGCTTTGGCGACCTGCTCTACGGTCATACCGAAGCCCCCAACTTCAAGTACTCGCTCTTTGCCAATAATAATGGCTGGACGTCGGTATGCGAAAACGGTCTCGACAATGTTAGTTTTGGCGCCATGCTGGGCGAAGACGGCAGCGGCCTCTTCCACTTCCAGCCCAAACAGGTTCCTCTCACTTGGTCGCAGCATGTGGCCGTGGTGGACGATGGCACCGATTGGGACGGCGTCTACATGATCATCGGCGGTTTTGGCGACGCACTGCCCAATAACGACTGGGCCGACAACGACGTGACCGTGCCCCCGACGCACCCGGTGGCGCACTGGCCCTACGACCAGAAGCGCGTGAGCCTGGGTATGGCCTCCACCGACGTGACCGAGCTGGCTTCCAACGCGTTGCCGCAGTCGGCCGAGTTGGGTAACGCCTATCCCAACCCGTTCAACCCCGAGACCACGATCAACTTCTCCCTGCCCTGGGAGGCGCCGATCAAAGTCACGGTGTACAACGATCAGGGGCAGCTGGTGCGCACCCTGGTTAACCAGAACATAGGCCCCGGCGAATTCGCCGTTACCTGGGATGGCACCAACGACGAAGGTGCCCAGGTTTCCTCCGGCATGTATCTCTACAAGATCGAAGGTCCCGATCTTAAGATGCAGAAGAAGGTTACCTTCCTAAAATAAGCACCCTGAAAGGTGCCGCCGGCGTTAGCCGGCGGCACCTTTTTTTTTATGACCAACGCGAGGTGTCTCAAGGTGTGGCTTATTAAAATTTCTCGTTCAACACAGCTTTTGGCGGCGGCATTAATTCTTTGCTGCGGCCCGCTTTTCGCCCAACTTACTCGCACGGCCGTTACCACCTGGCCTACCACCACTTATTACATCGGACATCCCAGTTTTGATCCGGCCGTAGACGGGCAGATCCGCATCACCGCCGGGGGTAGTTATGCGCTTTACCTCAACGGCGATCTGGTTGGTGCTGATGACGATCCCGTCACGGTGGAGACGTACGAAGTCTCTTTCAAGCGCCGCGAAAATCAGGTGGCCGTGGTGGTGGAGCACGACGGCACGCCGAGCCCGTATGGGCTGTTTTGCGTTTTGGAAGGCGGCGAGGAAGACGAAGAACAACAATTTGTCAGTTCTCCTACCGACCGTTCGGTTTCCTGGTTCTGGACCGGTTTTCCACTGGCCAACGAGGAGGACGCCGACTGGACGACCATGAGATTTAGAGATGTGAGCGAGTACGAGGAAGACGGCCAGGCGGTGGGATGGCAGTCGGTGCAAGCAGGCACGCTCTCCCTACTTGATGTTGCCGAATTCGAGGATCTCGACCTGACCCGCACCAACAGCATAGCCGGTTTTGCCGGCGGCTTGGCCGCTAACCGGGGCGGTTTGCAATTGCGCGAACTGTCGGGACAGAATGTAGCGTTTAACTCGCGGTCGACCGAACCCAATATGGTGGACGGCGATCTGAGCACGGCGGTGACCTTTCGCCGCGGGGCGGGGGCCTTATTGCAGAGCGTTGCGACCGATTTAGGAGACCTCTTTGCCATTGAGCGGGTGCGCGTTCTCACTCAGCCTCCCTCGCGCAATGCCACCTTTGAAGATTTTTCCCTGCGCGGCTACAGCGTTCTGGTGAGCAAGGATGGCGTGGGGTTCCGCGAGGTGGGGTCGAGGAACCAGATTACCACCTATCAAGAAACCGAAGTCGTCTTTCCTCCGACGCCGGCGCGCCACGTGCGCCTGACCATAACCGAATTTTCGTCGCGCAACGCATCGCCGCGCGTGGGTGAGGTGGAAGTGTTTGTGCGCGGCTTGGATTCGCAGGGCAATTACCTCTCTGCGCCGTTGGATTTGGGCAGCGACGAAGCCAAGAATTTTGAGCGCGTTCAGTGGTTTGGCGAGGTGCCGGACAATGCAGAGCTATACCTGCGTTTCCGCAGCGGCAGCGACGGAGAAATTTGGAGCGCCTGGTCGCCCTGGACGAGCGATGCAGATATTGCGCTGCGCGTGCCGGAGCCGCGTCGTTTATTGCAATTTGAGGCTCGCATGTTGAGCCGCGAATTGGACAGCGGGCCACGGCTGGACAGCCTGGCCGTATTTTTTGACAGCGGCGCCCTGCCGGCAACCCAGGCGGCGGCTTCTATTGCGCCGCTACAGGCTTCCATTGGTGTCGACACGCTCTTTACTTATTCTTTGCAACTCGACGTGGGTGTCGACGATGCGGGGGTAGGGCGCCTGGTCATTCTGACGCCCTGGCCGGCGACTGTGGATGTTGACGCTGTGCAGGGGTTGGGGACGGCCGCAATTTCCGGCGCCCGAGCTATTAACGATTCGCTGGTGTTGGAGTTCGATCCGCCCATTACCTCCGAGACCGGCACGGCAGAGCTGGTGGTTCCATTTACCACCCGACTGTTGTCTGCTAGTCACGACTTTCAGGGTTTGCTTTTCCCGCCAGGAGCCGTGTCGTCGCTGCGGGTTGAAGAGCGCGAGGGCGAGGATCCGGATAGCGGTGTGCCCTATACCATTCGAACGGCGGCGAGCAGTTTTGTCATTCGCGTTTTGGACGATGTACAGGCGCATCCAAGGGTTTTCACTCCCAACGGCGACCAGATTAACGATTTCACGGTCTTCGGTTTTACTTTGGGCCGGGTTTCTGACGCCACCCTGCGCTTTGAAATTTACGATCTGAGTGGCCGTCTGGTGCGCACTTTGACCGCATCAAATATAGATGCCGGTAGTTATACGCCGGTCGGCGGTTCGGGGGCTTCTTTGCCTGGGCGCTGGGACGGTCTCAACGACAGCGGTGAGCTTTTGCCGCCGGGGTTGTACCTGTTTCGCGTAGTGGTGGATTTGGAGCCCGATAACGAGGTGTCATCCGGTGTGGTAGGACTGGCGTACTGACCGGTATCCCGTCCTGCCGTTTTTGATTGTGGAGCGTAGTCGACGACGTGTCAGTCCTTTGGGGGCCTATACCAACGAGTTTAGATTTATATTTTAATGCGCACTTTTAGTTTCGCTTTCAGCATCCTCTTTGCGGCACTGGTCGCGTTTGTCGACGCGGCTCAGGCTCAATTCCTATCCCGCGATTTTCGCCATTTGTGGGCGAACGAAGTTTTTGAGAATTACGGCGCAGCGGGGTATCGCGACTACGACCTGGAAGAGGAGAACCGCCGCTTTGATCTTTTTGGCGATTTGCTGATTGACGGCGTCGACATAATCCAGTACAGCGAAACGCGCCGCGACGCGCCGGGCATTCGGGGCAGCTACGAGGCGCGCAACTCGCGCTACGAACGCTTCTTTCAAAAGCTGATCATCGCCAGCGAGGGTTTTGGCGATTGGTCAAGCCGCCTGATCGTCGGCGACCACATCCGCACCTTTTTTACGCCGATGACACTCAATTTGCCCAGCTATAACGGCATTCGCTGGGACGGCTCGTCGCGTAAGAGCCGCTTTAGCGTGCTGGCCACCCACCTTACCGAACCCGTGTTGGCGAGTGGTTTGAGCTTAAATCAGGACGCCACCCAGCGACGGATCTTTGGCACCAGCTTGTTTGGCGCCCATTGGGAGAGCCAGATCGGCGGCATCCTCAAGTTCGGTACCACCTATGTCAACGTTCACCGTTTTGACGCCGAAGCCAGCGCCAAAGTCAACAGCTTAAAGGGCGCGGTGCCGCGTATCATGCAGGGCGGGTTAAAGAAAGTCTTTGTGTTCTTCACTGACGACGCGCCGCACGACAACGTCAGCGGGGCGGAAGTGCACCAATTGGAAATGCTGGTAGACGGCGTGCCCGTGCCGCCCGAACGTGTCGGCCGCATCGACAACCTGCTCACCCATATTCCCGTGACCACGGACGTCAGCAGCACCATTTTGCTGCAGCCCCATGAGGTGGATTATTTGCGGCGCAACCGCGCCTGGCTGCGTTCTGTGGTCGACGCCAGCAATACGCCGTTTTTTAAGTCGCTGCTCGACGGCATTACCCAGCCCGCCGCCCCAGCTTCGGCGTCGGCGCCGCTACAGGCCAACGGCACCGACGTAGTTTACTACGAGTTCGCCTTGCCCGACACCGTGACTGAGGTCAACTTCAACGCTGTTTTGGCCAATGACTACAGCGTTGACGTGGTGGGAGCGGTGCAGGTGCCGTTGTTGGCTTCTGGGGAAGACGACTTTTACTACGATTGGTACAACGCCCTGCGCGCCGGCGGGCGGCGCGGCCAGCGCGCCAATCTGCGCCAGGTGAGTTTCAGCTACGGCTTTCCCACCGGCCTTACAGTGGCGGGGTTCGACTTTGACGCCGAGGTTTTCGGTTTCCAACTCAAAGGCGAATTCGCCCGCAGCATTACGTTCCTCCAAATGCCCACTGCCAAGGGCAAACGCCAGGAGGACAAGAGTTCCACTTTTTATTTTAATTTGCTGCGCCCGGTCAACGACAGGGCCGAGGTGGGTTTTGAGTATTTTGATGTGCCCGCCCGCTACACCACGGATTTCTCCACTTTCCAACTCGCCAATATAGGTCCTACCGTAGGCGGTCGCCTCTACGAGCCGTTTGCTTTAGTAGAGGACAACGACGACCTGGACGATTGGGCCGACCGGGATGAACACAACGATCCGCTGGCTCCCTTTCGAACGTCTGCTGGTCAAGGCCGCGGCGTTTTTCCCGGCCTCGACCCCAACAACGACGGCGTTTTGGATTTTAACATTGACCTCGATCGGGGCACGGACGCTCTGCAGCCCTTTCTGAGCTACTACGTCGAATTGCCGGGCCTGGTCTATGGCGACGACTTCGACAATAACGGCGCGGTAGATTTTCGCGAAAACGACAATCTACCCGACTACCTCTATCCCGTCGACCACCGCGGCTTCCACGGCTTCACTGCGCTCGAGCCCAGCCAGCGCACCAAAGCGCGCTTGGGGTGGTACAAAGTGAGCCAGCCCAAGCAGGGCACGGAAAACGATACGCGTTACGCAGAGGGCGAATACCGGCGCGATTGGAAGGGGTTGAGCTACGTGCGTTTGAACCACCGCATCAAATGGATGAAAGACGATATCCAGAATACGGTCTTTGCCTTTGGCAGCACTGGCACTTTGGCGCCCGACAGGCTACAGAATCGCGACAGCGTCAGCAATACGACCTATTTTGAGTGGGGACTGACGCCCATGCCCGCGCTGAACATGCGCAATATCATCTCCTATTCGCACGTCCATCTCGACGGAGAATTGCTCGACGACCCACTGTTGGCACAACCAGGCACGGCTAACGGCTTTGCCATGATGAATAAATTCGACTACACCTGGAAACGCGGTCGCTTCACCGTTCTGCCGCAGTTCAAACACATTTATGCGCGCAGCAAGTCGCCTGAGAACAATATTCCCGATTCCCAGAACCGCTGGATCATGCCGATTCTGCGGGCCGACTACAGCATAACGCCCAGGACCGCGCTAAAAGCCGGCGTTCAGGGTATTCCCGTCATCTGGGCCGAAACCTTCCGCGACGTGGCCAATCCCGGCAACGGTTTCGAGCGCCAGACTTATACTATGTTTTTGCAAAATAAGAGCAATTATCGGGGGTACGACGTAACCATGCTGCTGGGCACGTACCGCACTACGGTCAAGTATGTCGATTCGCTGCGGCCCAGGTCGGGTGTTCTGGAGTATTTCTTCAGGGTGTATATTGGCTAATTTATGAATGGCATTAGTCGACATATGAGAGATGTGGTCTGCCTGGCGCTACTGGCACTGTTGGGGGGAACTGCGGCTCAAGCGCAGCTCCTCTTCAAACCGGGGGAACCTTACGTCAATTACGCCTACGAAAGCTATCGCAGCTACGAGAACCTCATTTTTGGTCGCGACCGCACGCCGCAATTCGACCCGCTCGGGCAGTTTGTGATGAACGGCACCACGGTGTTTAATTTGCAGGAGTTCCGTTCCATCCGGCCGGCCCCGGGCAGCATCATCGGCAAACCCGAACTCTACAGCGTCTATCTAAACCGCCTAGTGATCGCCAACGACTCTTATAAGGGTGCCAATACCCAATTGATCATCGGCGACCGGGTGCGCACCAAGTTCACCTCGCTGACCCTCGACATGGCAGCGATGAATGGCATACGCCTCGACACCCATTTTAAGGGTGGTTCACTGGTTTTTGCCACTTCGAGGGTGGATAAACCCATCTTTGAAGAGTTGCAGAACCTCGACCATCGCATACACGGCGAGGAACTGTCGGACTTTCGGCCGCGCTGGAGTACGTATCTGCTGGGCGGTGATCTGCGCACCCAGGTGCCCGGACTAGACATGGGCTTGAGTTGGGTTAATCTCTACCGCACCGATAGTTTCAAAAAGCTCAGCGAGAGCACCTACAAGGGCACCTTGCCGACCACCGGCAATCCGCCGCTGTGGATCGTGGTGCGCGTAGTGGATCAGAACCCCGATGATGAAATTGGGGTGCGGGTGCTGCCGCCGACCATGATTCTCAACGGCCGGCGACTGGTTCACGAGCGGGGTCCCTACGACAAACTCAATTCCGAAGCATTGACCCTGACCGTCACCGAACAGAGCGACCGCACTATTATTCCGCCGATTGGGCGCGACAGCAGCAACGATCTGGTCATCAATTTGCCACATGTCGAACCGTCGCCCGAAGGGTTCTACGAGACGCGCGGACCGGGCAGCCTGCTGTTCTGGTTCCGCGTGCCGGCCCACTTTGAAAATATGGAAGACCTGGTTACTAAGGCGACGGCGGAACTGGACGTGGCCGGCGACTACGCCATTGAATTGTCCGAAGTCTTTAATGGCCTCTCAATCAACCCGGCCACCTATTTTTACACTGCCGCCCAGTCGCGCGGTCGGCCCGACAACCTCAACGATTTTCGCCGGGTGCGGGTGCGCTACGGTCGCCAGACCGGCCGCACGTTGGCCAGCGCGCACATGAATCTCGACATCAAGGGGTTTATGTTGCACACCGAATACGTGCGCAATTTCTCCTTCAGAGCTTACCCTTCCCTGGTGACCACACGACTGCGCCATCTCGATGATCAGAGCCAGGCTTGGTACGCCGTTTTTAACAAGACCTGGGACCGCGTCAGCTTGGGCGGCGAGTTGTTTAACGTCGACGGCGGTTACTCCACCGTACTGTCGGTGCAGGACGACGACTTCAATACCTACGCCGGCCTGCTCACCAGCCCCTTTAGTTTTCCGACCAACTACAACGAGCCGCGTCTGCCCCGTTTTATTGGCGAAAACCTGGCCGGTATCACGCACACCATCGAGTTTAACACGGTGGACGACAACGACGACAAGGATTCTTTTCCCGACACCTACTTCCTGCGCAACACCACCAGTTCCACGGGCGGGCGTTTTATCGAGGATCCCGACGGCGTGTTCCCGGGTTTGGACGCCGACCTCAACGGCCGTCCCGATA
>CAXGRO010000084.1:0-13393 GCA_964012055.1 uncultured bacterium | reverse complement strand
CTGCGCGCCTATGCCCAGGACCACTTGCTCATCGTCTCCAACACCCGCGGCGCTTACGAACCCCCCATGCCGCAAGGCGGCGGTGCCGGCTTCGTCGCCAATATGATCGACGCCATCGAACGCGGCCAAGACCTCTTCATTCCCACCCGCGACGTCCTGGCCACCTCGCAAGCCTGCCTTTTAGCCCAGGAATCGGCCCAGCGCGGCGGCGAGTTTATCGCCATACCGGCGTTTGAGTTATAGCCCACCTGTCGCCAACCCGCCGTCGACCCCTGCCCGGCTACGACAGAAACGCCTGCGCATTGAGTCCCAGAATCTTATCGGCCTGGTCGCCCGTCAAAAAAGGCGCTTCCCGAATGGCGCGAATCAACTCAGTATAGGGCTGCACTCCAAGATAAGGCCAGTCGGTGCCCCAGTGAATGCGCTCGGCGCCCAGCCCCTCGACCATAACTTGCAAAATCTTCAAACAGCTCCAATAAGGGTAGGGTTCGCCCTCGCTGATAACGTGCTGGGAGGCGGACAGGTCGCAAGAGAGATTGGGATAACTGCCGATGAGATCGATCTGCTCTTGCAGGCGCTCGTAGTGCAGGGTCTTCGAAGAGTCGTCTCGATCCAGCAGCCGGGGCGTACCGTAGTGCGCCAGCTGAATCTTCACCTCCGGAAAATCCGCCACCAGCTCTCTAAAGCCACGCACGTAGTCCGTATACGTGTCGTACTTGCCGTACACGCTGGGGGCAAACCACTCGTTGTCGGCGTACCACCACGACAGATCGATAATGCAGGGTTTGTTCCGCTGGCGCAGCAGTTCAAAAACGGGCCGCCAGCGCGGGTCGCCCATTTCGGTGTCCACAAACAGAGGCAGCATCTTTAAGCCCCCGGCGCCGCGATCCAAATCCTGGGCGGCGCGCTCGGCGTAGCCGGGCACGCGCGGGTCGATGGAATCGGCAAACCACACCATGCGGTCGCGGTGTTGTTCCCAAACGCTGATAAAATAATCTTTGCGCAAATAGTGCTGGAAGACGTAAACCTTGTGGTCGCGCTGTTCGGGGTGGTAGTGCGCCATCACGTCGACGGGCGTGTAGCTGATTAAAAAAACTTTGTCGATGCCGGCCTCGTCCATCTGGCTAATCAAATCGTCGCCGCCGGCGCCCCAGCGCGTGCCGGGCCACAGGGGGAAATTCTCTTCCGAGCCCGCCACACTGCGGTCGAATACGTGTACGTGGCTGTCGATAATCATGCGCCAAACACCTCCTGGCAAATGCGGAGATAATTTTCTCCGAGTATTTTCTGGATGTCGTCCTCGGCATAACCTCGCTCTACCAAACAATGCGTAATTTGCGGCATACCGCTCATATCTTCCACCGCCCAGCGCAGATCCGTCGTACCCTGGGCGACCTGCAAATCGCGCCAGGCTCCTTCGGTGGGAAAGAAGTCCACCCCCAGGGCAACGTGATCGATGCCCACCCGCTCGACCACGGCGTCGATTTGCGCCATCACATCCTGCGGCGTGGGCGTAGCTCCCAGGTAGGTGGTATAAAAGTGAACGCCCAGCAAACCGCCGCTGGCGGCTAGAGCCTTGAGCTTGTCGTCGTCTATGTCTTTGCCCAGGGCGCCGTGAGAAACGATAATCGGCTGCTGCGCCACATCAATCACGTCGTAAAACGCGCCCTCGGGAATGTGGGTCACGTCCACTATTATTCCCAGGCGTTTGCACTCGGCGACGACGGCCTTGCCAAACGGGCTCAGGCGGCCGTCGGGCACCAGCGGGTTGGCAAAAGCCCAGGTCAGCTGCAACTCGCGCAGGCCCAGGCGGTGGAATAGGTACAGCGGCTCCAGGCTCTCCTCCAACCACCGCGCCCCTTCGGCCCCCAGCACAATGGCAATGCGATCCTCGCTTTTGGCGCGGCGAATATCGGCGGCGGTGCGGGCCAAAAAACAATGCTCGGCGTGCGCCTCAATGTCGCGCAGAGCGCCTTCCATGTCGCCAGCGGCCAGGCGCAGCCAGCCCGCAGTGCGATCTTCTGAGGCGCTGTAGCCGGCCTGCGGGTCCACATCGAGGGTCACCTGGTAAACCTTGGCGCTAACACCGCCGGCGCGCATCAATGCCAGGTCGGAACCAATGGGCCGGTGGTCGTGATCCACTACTACAATGGCGCGCCGATGAATGCGGTCGGCGGCCGTTTCGGTTGTTCCCATGCAATCCTCCAGGGTAATAGCTAAACGCCCGGTGCGCTCCGGCCGCGACCGAAGCGCGCCAGGGCCAGAGTTATTTCCGTTACAAATTACGAGTAAGTCTTCCTCTCCCACCACCAGAACCCGCCGCCGGCAATCAGCGCAACGACCGCTATTAAAGCGCGCAATCGCCAACCGGGCGGCCCCTCGTAGTGAGCCTCCAATAAATAGCGGCCGGAATTCATAAGCACAATCGTCATTAGTCCGTTCTGGTTCAGATTTTCCTCTAATTCTCGCGGCGCAACAACCTGCCCGTTTAATAGAACTTTCCATCCTGGAAAATAAATTTGCTCGATTCTCAAGCGCGAAGGCACCTGGTTTTGTATTTCCCAGCGAATTCTATAATCGCTGCTGTTCTCCAAAGGTTTGAGCTCGCCGGGGCCGGCTAGCTTGAGCACGGGGTCCCCTGGCGGGCGCGGCTCTATTCTCGCCTTCACGGGCACGGCTTTGGGCAAAAACTCATTGGCAAAGGAGAGGTTTATAAAACCCGTAAACCGCTCCTGCTGTTCCCAGTGCCGCAATTCTTCTTCCAGATCGAGCGAATCGCCTTTGGCGAATTGGTTGCCGTGCCACAAGACAAAAACGGCCAAAAGCAAAAACAGCCAAAACGGCGCCCTGGTTTTTACCAAATTGTAGCGCGTCAGTTTAACTAGACCGGCGACACACACTAACTGCAAAACGGCAATCACCGACAATATGCGCCACGGGAATTGGATCATCCTGAGTAGTTCGACGCCGGCCCACAACTTTTCCGCCAGGGGCGTCATGAGCAAAATCAGCGCGATGTACAAAACGTAAACGGCTTGAAACATCTTGCGCCCTCGGCACAGGTAGGCCCCCGCAGTGGCCAGAATAAAGTGCATCGCGCCCAATTGAAAAGACATGCCATCTCGCGGCGAATCGACAACAGAACCGCCAAAATTCCAGGCGCGATCGAAGAGTTGGGGCAGATGTACGGTGTGTTTTGCCGCCTGGAAATAGCCCTGGAAAGCCCAGTCGAGTTGCACGTACTGGCGCATTTGAAACACCGTCCACCAGTAGGGGGAACTCAGGGCCAGGGCAAAACAGAGGGCCAGGGCAATGCGGCCGTAAAAGGCAAAACGCGAAGGCGTGTACCACCCAACGTATAAACTTATGAGACACACAATGGGGAAAAACAACAACGCCGTAGCCGGATGGGTAACAATAATCAGGGCCAGGGTTAAACCCAGGCCAATCAGCACCCCGGCCGAGTGCTGGCGCCGTTCTACCTGCTTTTTAAGGCGCACCAGAAAAAACAGGGGCCAGGGACAAAGCAGCATAGCCGTCAGTTCAGAAAGATCGCCGCGCACGTATAGATTCGCGTACAAATAGGGCGTAAATAAAAAAACCACCGCGCCCAACAAGCCCGTACTGCGGTCGGCCAGCTCGCTGCAAAGTTTGTAGGCGCCCGCCGCGCCGCCTAGAAATACGGCGTAGAGCGTCAGCTGTAGGGTGGCGGCGGGGTAACCCAGCAAAAAAGAAAAAGGCAGGGCCAAATAAAAAAAACCGGGCTGGTAAAAACAGAATGTTGGATAGCCGTAGCCGCCAAACAGGTTGGGAAGCCAGCGCGGGTATAAAAAACCATGGAGCACGGCTTCCCTAAAATTTTCTAAAAGAATGATATACCGGTCGTTTTCGTGACCCGACGGCCAGGCCCACGAGCCAATTAGAGGGCTGAGCGGGATTAAGGGAAACAAAAGAATCGGGACGTAAAAATATCTGGACATGATTTCTTTATATCGCGACCAGATATTTTGTCCTGAGGGCTGAGACCTATCTGCACTCATTTAAAATCGGTTGAATCTTTGGGTATCAAAAGAGCGCACCTGAAAAAGCGGCGCAGCAGACCCAGTCTTTCAAGTCAAGTCCGCACTTCCCGCATCGCGCCCGACAATTTCCTTAACCTGGTAATACGGCACCGTCGCTATCAAATCGAGCGTCTCCGGCGACAAGCGCGCCTTGATTTCTGGGGGAAACTCGTTCAAGGGCAGCATGTGCTGCGGCCTATAGCGCAAAATCAAAAAGCGGCGGTCGCGGTCTGTGGGTTTCCAAATCAGGGCGCCGTGGGTGAGCATTTCGCTAATCACCACCACGTCGCCGGCGCGCGGGGCAATATTGGCCACGGCCGGATGCGGCTGGGGTTCCGCCCCCTCCGCCGCCGGCAGGTAAAAATCGTCGGGGCGTTTAAACTCGCTCTTGTGCGACCCCGGCACCACCACCAGCCCCCCGTCGCCGGGCATTACATCGCTCAAATAAAAAAAGAACGCCAAGTCGTCGCAGTAAATGCGCCCGTCTCGGCAAAAATAGCGCGGCCACTCAATGCAATTGTCCTCTTCCCGGCGGCTGTGCAATTCAAAAAAACGGTTGTCCTCGTGCGTATTAACCCGCAAGCTGCCGCTGACAAACTGCGGTTTATCGTTGGTCAATTCTCTGATAATCGGCCAGGTAATCGGGTGCCGGGTCAAAACCTCCAGCGCCTTATCAAAAGCAAAACCGTGGGCGTAGTTCCCCGCCTCCGCCGCAAAACCGGGCGGCAACTCCTCCACCGGCGTCTGCACATAACGCTCGGCCGCCCGCTGCGCCCGCTCCAAATCCTCCCCGCTGAGCACATTTTTCAGATGCAAATACCCCGTCAGGTCAAACGCATATCGTTGTTCCGGTGTCATCATTCCCCCAACTCCACCTCCGTCAAATAAATATTTACCGCCCCATCGGCAGCCGGCGAATGCCCCACAAAAAACGAATCGCCCAGCGCCGTAGCGCGCACCAGCGTTTGGCGCGGCAAGCGCTCCCCGTTGCGCTGTAATTCCAGAATCTCTTCCCACAAATCCTCGCCTATAACATCCTGTGCCCGGCTCAACTCGCGCCGTGCCAGCAGCGCCCGGGTGTTCTCTTCCAAAAGCCATGCGCACTCCCAGGGCGATGGCGCGGAACAAATTGGCCGTTTCCCGCGAGATGCCGACTTTGGAAAATACAATCACCGCATAGAGGTGGCCGGTGGGCAGCAGACTGCCAAAACCCAAAATAGATTGAATGCCGTAGGGCGCTACAAATTCTTCCTGGTCCGGAATGTAACTGCTCCCCGCAGCTTCTTCGACGTGGAAGACGTTAAAGTCGTAGCTCTCCTTTTGCATCTTCAGGTCTGCGCTCGGTTCCAGCACCTGGTGAATTCCAACCCCAGCTGCGACAGCAGGCGGGTGATCATGGGAATCTGTCGCACCGCCTCCTCGCTCATCAGCGGGATGGCCTGGTGCCCGTTGGATCCGGAGACATCGCACCAATCGGGCTCATCGCCCACCGTGCCCATGAGCGTAAGACACTTGGTGTGGGGCTGGGGCCGCAGGTCCGGAAATTTCTCGGCGACAAAGCGCTTGGACGACTCGCCGAGCCGCGCGAAGGGCACGGTCATAAAAAAGCGCACCAGCGCCGCAGCTGTCTCGCCGCTCTCGGGGTCGCGCAGCGTATTGTGCAGGTCGCGGACTAGGTTGGCGCCCAGTTCGTTCAGAGAACCGGCCCCTCTAACCGAGGTATTGGTAATATGGCTGATGCAATTGGTCAGCTGTTGTAGCGATAAATGCAGATCCTTACGCATGGTCATTGTGTTGCTTCTATCAACGGGGTGAAGGGATGTTTTATTGGGTTTTAATAATACGGCAATTGGAAGCTGGTTCCAAAAATTATTGTAGAAAAATTTAGCCGATGACATACATTCTAAAAATAGAATAGTGTTTTAAAGCTAGTGGATCCTAGGCCACAAAAAGCCTTAAAGGCCCATGCGAGCCGTGCACGGAATCTATAAAAATAAACCTGTATCCATTGCGCCGGCCCCGGCGTATAGGGGCTCGCCGGACGGGCGTTGGCTCGGACTGATCGCATTGTGCCTGTCGAGCATTATCCCCGGTATCTGCACAGCCGAAAAGCCCGACGAGGCGTACGAGTACGAAGCCAAAGCCGCGCTGCTTTACAACTTTGCCAAATTCACCATCTGGCCCGAAGAAGCTTTTAATAACGATAGTTCGCCCTTTGTCATCGCGGTACTGGGCAAAAATCCGTTTGGCGAAGCGTTGCAAGTATTGGAGGGTAAGAAGATGCACAGCAGGGAGGTCGCAGTCCGCCATTATAAAACAGTGACGGACTTCACCCCCTGCCAGATGTTGTACTGCAGCGCGGAAAACTTAAAACGTTTAAGAGAGCAATATCCAGATCTGGTAAATAAACGCCACGTGCTCACGGTGGGAGAGAAAGAGGAGTTCGCCCGGAAAGACGGCATGTTATTGCTCACCTTTGTAGACGACCACCTCGCCTTTAAGATAAATATTGCCGCCGTGCGCAGTGCCGGAATTGAGGTAAACGCCTACTTGCTAAAATTGGCGATAGCGGTTATTCAATAGCAGCGACGCGATGATTAAATTTCACAACCTGCCTCTCAAGCGCAAATTGACCGCAATCGTCGTGCTGACCACGGCGGCCGCCATGTTGCTGGCCGCCATCACCATTGTCGCCTACCAAACCCACACCTTTATCCGCTTTATCGTCAGCGAGTTGGAAACTACGGCCGAAGTCCTCGGCGACAACGGCGGCGACATTTCAACGTGGTACCCCTATACAACGGCCAACTCGAATTCTCTTATTCGCTCTCCAGGCGGTACAAAACACTCGGTGCCGTTTCCTCAACCACCTCTGAATAGTGCAAGGTGGTGGCGGTCTGCCCCTCCGCAACCTGGGTGGGTACGCGCAGGGCAAACTCGGCCACGTCCAGCCGGTTATACATTACATAGGCCAGCTGCAAACGCTCCACCAGGCTCGGCGTTGTCGCCGTGAAATCGGGGTAGAGAATCGGGCCAACGTCCACCTGAAAGAGGTTTTGAGGCGGGTGCACGTTCATGTAGGGGATGGGGTATTCGAGCACGGCCCGCCAACCGCCCTCCTTGTCGTCCAGGGTGGTGCGGCCGACCAGGGGATCTCCGTTCAGCGTCGCGGCGACGATCTCGTCCGCAGTTTGCAGCGGCTGCGCCGCGGCCTCTTTTAAGATGAAGTTGAGACTCGTCCAATTGGCGTAGCTGCCGTCAAAGCCCTTGCGCGGCACCGTCATCTCGCCGGGCTGGACCACGTCGTTGTCGTGGTTGGCAAACTTCTTTAACAGCGACGAATCCCCTTCGCTAAAAATGATGCACACTTCCGAGGTGGGCACCTGGGCGATGCCGCGCGCCTGGTACATGTACTCGCCAATGCATTCCTTGCCCAAAAAAAACTGCTCGGCCCGGCCGCTGCTCGCGTGGGTTAAGGCGCAGCGGGCCAAAAGTTGTGTGCGGCAGGTGTTTTGTTCCTCGCCGTCTTTGGCCGACGTGTTGACGGCAAAACTGCTGCGGTAATCTATAACCATTTTATAAAACCTTTTGCGGCGCCGCCTTGTCCCGGTCTTTCAAACCGGGTCCACCAGATTGGCCTCGACATGCACCGGCCGAAACAGGGTGCGGCGCTTGGGCGGCAAAGACTCGAGCAATTCGGGGTGGGGCTGCCATTTGTGCCACTTGGCGTTGACGTAATTGTAGCGGCTGAAAATAGCCACGCGGTCGCGCGCGGCGCTGGTCCACTGCGAGGTGGAATGGGTGGTGCCCTCGGCAAAAATAAGCAGTGAGCCGGCCGGGCAACCGTAGCGCACCCACATGGGCGAGTTGGGGTCTTGCGCCGCGTCGGGCAGCGGGAAGGCGGCCTTGTGGCTGCCGCTAATCAGCAAAGTGCCGCCGCCGCCGGGTTCCACCTCGTTCAGCTCCCACACCACGCAGGTGAGGCTGCTGCGCGCCTTGCCGGGAACGCAGCGGTAATTGTGGCCGTCGCCGGGCAAGCGCCACAAGCCGTTGCCGTTGTGCGGCACAAAGGCGCCCTCGCCGGCGCGGCGCACACACAGCGAACTCGACTCCATGCGAAAGCCGTAGCAGTCCTGGCTCGACAAATCGGGGTGGGCCAAAAACTCGTTCATGAAGCCGACGATGAAGGGGTGGTCGGTCAGTTGTTCCAAGGGGCCGGCAATAGGGCTGCGCTGCGGCTCGGGCAACGACTCGGGCTCGCGGTGCAGGCGGTAACAAAATTCGCGCATCTCCTCTACTTCGTCGGCGCTCAGCAGGCCCGGCACCAGCAACCAGCCCTGGGTGTCAAAGAGGTAGCGCTGTTGGGGGGTGAGGTCGATCACCGGTTTACCCTCGGTATTGGTGCGCGGCAAATCTACGGCGTCGGTGTCTATATAACCCACGCGGCTCTGTTCAAAGATGAGAGGTTTGGCGGCGTCAGCGCTCAGGGTGGCCATGGTTAGGGGCTCCTAGGAAAATGGAATCGTTGGATTATCTGGTCGCAACGGGCGTTTTAAGAAGGGGCTTTTTTAATTTGCGGTCAAGAATTGAGTGGTGGCAACGACGCTTTAAGCCTGCAACTTTTTCGACAGTATTAAAATAACGGTAAGACATCATTGAAGGCGCCGTCATCCCGACCCGCGATCAAACGCCGCTATTGGATCCGGGTTGCTAATTGCCCGGCAAGTCGATCGACTTTGCTTTCCTGGCAATTTCACGATATATCGTGGTTTTTTCGATATATCGTAGTTCCATTCTCTGTTTTTCTTTTTCTCTCATCTCGGTATGCTTATCTAAATTATTGTTATGAATAAACTTACTAATTATTATCGAAATTTCGCTCCCTTTGGCACAGAGCTTGCAATAAGTGAGGTGTGAAGGCCTCACAACACCCACTTACCCGGCAATTTGACCGGACTCTCAAACGAGGAGGAATGCCGTGAAAGCCCTAAAACAATCTTTCATAGCCACCCTGTCCACCGCCTTTGCCTTTCTTTTTTTGGCGACCGTCGCCTACGGACAGGCCAACCCAAGCCCGCAAATTGACCCCGAGCGCACCGCCCTGGTCATTACCGATCCGCAAAACGATTTCCTCAGTCCCCAAGGGGTGACCTGGGGCATGGTGGGGTAGAGCGTTACCGACAACAACACCGTCGAGCACATAGAAGACCTATTTAAGGCGGCAAAAGCCAACGGAATCCCGGTTTTTATCTCGCCTCACTACTACTACCCCACGGACCACGACTGGCAGTTTGGAGGCACGCTGGAGAAGGCCATGCACAGCATTAATATGTTCGACCGCAAGGGACCGCTGGATCTGGAGGGTTTTGCAGGGTCCGGCGCCGACTGGCTGGAACCCTACAAGAAATACATTGAAGACGGCCAGACCGTGGTCGCCAGCCCCCATAAGGTCTACGGACCCGAAACCAACAACCTGGTGCTGCAGCTGCGCAAGCGCGGCATAGACACCGTGATTTTGGGCGGCATGTCGGCCAACCTCTGCACCGAAGCCCACATGCGCGAACTGCTGGAGCAGGGGTTTGAGGTGTTTGTGGTGAAGGACGCCACCGCCGCCGCCGTAACGCCCGACTTGGGCGACGGCTACGCCACCACGCTGGTCAACTTTGGCTTTATGGCCAACGGCGTTTGGACCACCGGCCAGGCTGTAGCGGCCCTCTCTGGCAAATAAATTCAAAACAGCGGGGTTGCGTCGCAGCAACGGGGCAATCCCGCTCATTTAAGGCAAGGAGAGCCATCGTGAGAACGCCCATTCTGGACGAAAACGACCAGGCCTTCATCTTCTTGATGGACTACCCCAACCGCCGCCGCGTCAAAATATGGGGTCGCGCCGAAATCGTCGAGGACAACCCGCAACTGCTCGAACGCCTGCTCGACCCCGGCTACAAGGCCCGCCCCGAGCGCGTCTTTGTTTTCCACATCGACGCCTGGGACATCAACTGACCGCAGCACATCCAACCGCGCTTCACCGCCTAGGAGCACGCCCCCGTCGTCGAAAAACTCGAGCAGCGCATCGCCCAACTCGAGGCCGAACTGGCGGCGCTCAAGTCGGGCACCATCAGCGCAAATTAAAAGAGAAACCGTCTCAGTCAGCCTCTGTATTTTGAAAGTCGCCCCTTTCTCCAATGGGACATAGTTAAACCAACGCGCTCCCAGTAATATCTCTCCGCAATTAACCCAGTACCAAAACCAGCGCAGTTAACAAACCACACGTCCACTGGCGCCGTTGGGCGGCGGCCCAAGCCCACCAAACACAATAGTTTGACATATTCCAAATTTTACAACAGACTAATATGCTGCACTCAATTGCACAAAATCTGCCCCCGCGGCCTAAAAAATTAAAACACTATTGCCCAAATGACCTGGCAGCACACCCCATACAACATCCCCCTGCTGATCATCACCGCCCTGTCCGTCTGCCTGGCCTATTACATATGGACGCGCCGCGCCAACCCGGGCGCCAAATCCCTCTTTGCCGTCATGGTCGCCATGGTCGTGTGGGCGTCGTGTTACACATTGCAAATGGCCAGTGTCGAGCTGGGCACCAAAGTGTGGTGGACGCGCATTCAATTTCTGGGCGTTGTCACCGTGCCAACCATGTGGCTGCTCTTTGCCCTGCAATACACCGACCGCAACAAAGGATGGTTTGCCGGCAAAGAATGGTGGCTCGCCCCCGTGCCGCTTTTGACCATCGCACTGATGTGGACCAATTCACAACACCATTTTATCTGGCAAACAGCGGAGGTCATACAGTACAAGGGTTTTAACGTATTCGATCTGGAACCCAGCATCGGATTCTGGCTGCACGCTGCTTATTCCTATCTACTGCTCCTCGCCGGCACCTTAATCCTGCTCCAAACGCTGTACACTACAACGCGCGGCTACCGCCGCCAGCTCGGCACCGCCATTGTTGGCGTTGCGGCGCCGTGGGCCGCCAACGCCATAACCATATTCGATCTCAGCCCCTTTGCCTATTTGGATTTGACGCCGTTTGCTTTTGTGCTAACCGGCATGGCCATGGGCTGGAGCCTCTACCGCTTTCAGCTGCTCCACCTCATACCCGTGGCGCGCGACCTGGTGGTAGAGCGCATCAACGACGGCATCGTCGTGCTGGACAACCACAACCGCATCGCCGACATCAACCCGGCGGCACAGCACATACTCAATTGCGCCGAGCAAGACCTTATTGGCCGGTCGGTTGAAACGATGTTGCCCGACCTGGCCACGTTTATTGCCTGGGCCGACGAGTTGGAAGAAACCGCAGAGGAAATCAATCTGACGCAAGCGGGCGAAAGGCATATTTACGAAGTCAACCTGGTGCCACTTTACGACAGCGGCCAGCGGCCCACTGGCCGCCTCGTCTTGCTGCACGACGTCACGCTGCGGCGCCGCAGCGAGGAACAATTGCGCGAGCTCAAAGAAGCGGCCGACGCCGCCAACCGCGCCAAGAGCGCTTTTTTGGCCCACATGAACCACGAGCTGCGCACCCCGCTCACCGGCGTTATAGGCTACGCCGAAATGCTCAGCGAGCGCATGATGGGCGAATTGAACGACAAGCAAGACCAGGCCATTGGCAGAATTCACGAGAGCAGCAACCGCCTGTTGGAGATTATCAACGAAACGCTCGACATGGCCAAGATTGAGGCGGGCAAGGTCGCCTTCCACCTGGAGCACTTTGCCGTAGAAGAAGTGGTCAAAGAGGTGGTGGAGACGGTGCAGCCCATGGTCGACAAAAACGCCAATGAATTAATTGTGGAAAACGGCGCCGACCCGGGCGAAATATTTGCCGACCACATCAAGGTGCGCCAGGCACTGCTCAATTTGCTCTCCAACGCCGCCAAGTTCACGCGCCAGGGCACCATTACCCTGGGGGTGCGGCGGGCGAGCGCAGAGCGGGGAGAATCTGTTTTCTTTGCGGTGCGAGATACGGGGATCGGCATGACCAAAGAGCAAATCGGGCTCGTATTTGAGCCCTTTGCCCAGGCGGCCACCTCGACCCAAAAAGATTTTGGCGGCACCGGATTGGGCCTGGCCATCACGCGTAATTTCGCCCGCTTGATGGGCGGGGAAGTCGAGGTGGAAAGCGAGCCGGAACAGGGCACCCTCTTCACCCTGCGTCTACCGGTAAGAGTCGAAGTCGAACAAGCCGACGATACGCCTCCCGCACACTAAGCATAAACCGCCCGTGGCCATACACCGTCCGCCTCTTCTGGCACGGCGCCCAAGATTTACCCACCTCCACTCACACTTTTTGCGCACAACCGCGTCAGCGCCGGCCCAGCACCGTGCGCACGATAACCTTTGGGTCCCACGGCGACCCTCCTGGATAATACGGCGGCATCTCTCCCCGCCGACCGTCCCGCGCCGCCGCGCAGTGCAGCAACGCCAGGGCCACGACGTTGTCCAAGCTGGCGGCGCCGACCGCCGTCGGGTCGCTTACCAGCATGCCCTGGCGCTCTACATCTTGCGCCAGTGTCCATCCCAAACTCACCGCCGTGTCGACATAAGCCGCCTCGCCGGTGGCTTCGTGCAAATCCAGCAGGGCAAACACCGCCGCCGTGCCGTCGGCCGTAGGCGCGCCCAGCTGCGGCGTCGGCACGGCCGTGCCGCCCTGCGCCCAGCCCATGGCGCCGGCCACCGCCGCCGCCGCCGCCAACAGATCTTCGGCGCCCGACAGCCGGTAGGCACGCGCCAGAGCCAGCAGCGCGCCGCCGCTAGCCCGCACTTTGACCAGCTTGCTCGGCGGGCAATAGCCGCGCTCTTCACTATCGTCTTCACTGAGCCGCTGCCCGTCGTAGAGGACGGGGTGAAAGCAGCCCTGCTCGCCGTCCCAACTGTACTCGATCAGGGCGCGCAAATCTTTCAAGGTCACATCCAAAAACTCGCGGCCGCGCGCGTCGCCCAGTTGTTCGTAGATATTCAAAAAAGTGAGGGCCGCCCGCTGGCCGCGCGTCTGAATGGTCCCCGTAGTCAGCACCGTGGCCTCGTTCACATCGGCGCGCTCGCCCAGCGGCGGTTTAAAGGACTCGCGCACCCGGCAGGGATCGCGGTGGTTAAACTGGTAGCCGCCCAACGACGTCTGCGGGTGCCGCACCTGGTCGTAGCGCCCCAGCAGGGCCTTGGCCCAGCCTAAAGCGCGCTCTTCGCCGCTCAGGCGAAACAGTTCCGCCGCCGCGTAAATTAGATCGCTGCCGGTGTTGATAAAAGACAGCGCCGTGTTCTCCACAATGGGCAGTGGCCCCCCGGCAAATTCAGCCTCCTGCCACACCCGCGCC
>CAXGRO010000083.1:0-13414 GCA_964012055.1 uncultured bacterium | reverse complement strand
ATCCGATTCTTGCGGCACGAGCGTATTGTCGAGGCTGCACGCCTTGAGGATTCCAATAGTACCGGTCAACACCACGCCGCGCTCAATACACGCGTTGCGCGCCGCCCGATCGTCGGTGACAACGGTCCCGCCGCGCGACTGAGCGCAGATGATACACGACGCTTCCCCAGCTCCCAAAAATTGCAACAACTCCCGGTACCTGTCGCGCTCCGACGTCGAGAGTGGACCCGCAGCACCAAACTCGCCGTCTGCAACGGCCTTTTCAATGCCGTGTAGTTCGCTATAACCCGCAACAATTCCGTCGCTCACTTCGTCCAGCACTTCCTGGGTAACCTGCGCCTTTAAGCCATAACGGGCGACCAATAAATATAGACGGCCGGCCAGGGCAAAATTGCTCAGTGAGACAGTATCGAAGAAAAACGTGGCTTTAGGCGTTTGCTGCATCGTTATCGCCGTAGGCGTTGCGCTGGGCGATGTCGCGCTCCGCGAGCCACTGCCTGAGTTCCAACACCTGCATGCCCATCACTTTAGCCAATTTGCCGATGCTGATATACCCGCCCTGATACGCCATCAGCGCTTGACTTTGTGGCAAGGGCAACTCGGCAAAGGCGGTTTGGTAACAGGCCGAAATGGCTTCGCGCACCAATTGGCCTTTGCTCTTGCGGCGGGCGGCCGCCAGCCGCTTAAGTTGAGCATCGGTTTCGCTGTCGAGTTTTATATGGAGCGTAGTATCCTGGGCCATTTTCACCTCAAATACAAATAGTATCTAATCTTGTATTACTATACAATATTTTGGCCATATAGTCAATATAGGCTCGTATTATGTAATACCTAAGAATGGCCGAATACGGTAGAGACTCTATCAGTAATGTGAGATACGACCTGGATAGCAGCCGCTTACAGCAGCGGATTTTTCCATCGCACGCCGGGGAAACGAGCGAAGTCCGTGTCGGCGGTATGCACCTGTGCCCGACACCGTTTGGCGACGGCGGCAATCTGGGCATCGGTCGTCAGATTGCCGCCAGCTCCGTTCTCGTTTAGCCAAACCAGAGCCTGATCGACGTCGGCGCGGCTCACCGCCAGAAGTTCCGTCGTCGGGACCTCCAGCCACCCCTGCACATGGCGGGTGGCCTCGGCAATTGCAAAAGGATGTTCGAAGACTTTGGGACTGGTGCCGATGCGAACGAAGGCGAATAGCACCACGGCCACCAACCCAACCGGCTCTGGGCCTGAGAGGCAGTCGTCCCACCATGCCTTGGCGTGGGCGTGGAACGGGCTGGTCTCGTCATAGGTGTACAGCAGCAGGTTGGCGTCGGGAATAATCACGGCGCGCGCTGGGCCAGGCGCGCCGTCTTGCGCAGGAACTCCTGAACTTCGAGGTCGTCGTCCAGCTCGCGCAAGCGGGCCGGATCGAGCCCGGCGCGAAGACCAAGAGGACGCGATTCGATCTCAAATCGCTTGCTCTCGGTATCGGGTAGAGATCCCAACCCGCGGCGCAGGGCGTCGTTGAGGGTTTCCTTGAAATTCTTACCCTGTCGGCGCATGGCTTCCCTTAAGCGCTGCTCTACATCGGCGTCTAAAGTGACAGTCGTTCTCATAATTTGAATATAAGCATCAATATAATTTGCTGTCAAATCATCAAAAATTGATCTTGGTTTGTTCGACATGCGTTTTTAACGCCGACCACTCCTCAAATCCGTATACGCGGGCAACGACGCGCTGGGCATCCTTCAGAGAAAATTTAACCTGCAAAACTTCGCGGTCCGACAACCCGGACAGATGAGGCAAGGTCTGCCGCAGCCGCGCGGCAACCCGGTGCGCCTCCAACAAGTCCTTGGCCTGATTCTTAAGCTGTGCTAAACTGGAATGGGGCGGAAGCGCAGAGAGGGGCATACGCACTCCTTAAACAAACTCATTGGGGTATTCTCAGGTTGTAAAACATGCGAGTGGCCTGCCACGCCCCCGCCCGGCAGATAGAAAAAAGCGCAAGAGAAAATGAGCACATACAGGAAATTCTTTGATGCTCCAGGAGGCAGTTCGAACTATCTGGTTTGGAAGTAAAAAGAGGCTTAGAACCCTGTCAACTACTTATCTCCCGACTTAAATTGAGCTTGCTCCAGGCGTTTCTTCAGTGTATTTATACATCCGTTGCCGACTTTTAATTCGAAAGGAACATATTATGCCCGATAAGAACCTAAAACAGCGCATTCGCGACGGAGAAGTGGTGCGCTCTCTGGGCGTGTCGATGGACATTGAACGGGGACGGTTGGAAGACCTGCTAGCCCAGGGGTCCTACGACTACCTCACCATCGACGCCCAGCACGGCCCTTTAAACGAAGAACGGCTGGTGGCCTTTTGCGCCATAGCCCAGGACCTCGACCTGCCGGCCCAGTGTCGCATCAAACACACCCGCCACGCCTATTTGATCGGCACGTATCTCGATTTAGGGCCTTCGGGCATTATGGTGCCCGAAGTGGAAGAAGAGGCCACCGTCGACGATGCCATACAGGCCTTTTATTACCCCCAGGTGGGCAAGCGCAGTTGGGGCGGCACCGCCCGGGTGGGCATAGACCAACGCCCCGACCGCCTCGAATACGCCGCCTGGTGGAACGCCTACGGCACTCTGGCCATTCAAATCGAGTCGGTGCATTCGGTGATCAACGCCGGCCAGTTGGCTAAAGAAGGCGTCGACATCTTTGCCTTTGGCCCCAACGATTTGATGTTCAGCATCGAAGCCCACCCCCACTTCCCGCTGCGCACGGTGGACGAGTGCATAAAACACGTCCTCGACCAAATCAAAGACAAGCCGGTAAAAGTCGCCCTGGGCATAGGCGCCGAAACCCCCCAAGCCCAGGAACCCTATGTGGAAATGGGCGTAACCATCTTTGGCAACCGAGTGGACATTTAGCTAGCCCACGCACCATAAACCGGAAACTGACTACAAACAAATTCGATATAAGCCGACTGCCCACTGTCATTGGCCGCCAGCGCCCGTTCGAGCGCCCCGCCCACCTCGTCGGGTTCCTCAACCCTTTCTGCATGATAGCCAAATTCCGCAATCGCCGCCGCCATATTAACTTCGTCGTACCCCATCACTTTGTGCGTATAGGGATCGTGTCCCTCGCCCCAAAAACCCGGGCCGTAACCGGCAAAACCACCGTTGCTAATGTGCGCGATGGTAACCGGCAAATTCTCACGCACCGGCACCTCCAGATTGCCCATCATATAACTGAGCCCGGCTTCCCCCGTAACGGCGACGGCAGGGCGCTCGGGGTGAGCCAGCTTGGCCGCCACCACCGCGCCCAGACTAAACCCCAGCGACGACACATTGCCCCACCCCAAAAAACCTCTGGGGATGAGCGTCTCGTACACCGTGCTGAGCTGGTCGCGCGTGTTGCCCGACTCGTGCGTCAAAAAGGAATTGCGCGGGTCCAGCACCTTCATCAACTCGCCGTAAACCCGGTACGGATTAATCGGCTTATCGCCCGACCCCATGGCCTCGCGATAGGGTTCGAGCTCGACCTCGCGCGCCGTTTTAATAGCGGCGGCCGTATCGCCCGCCGCGCGCCCCTTGCCGTCTGTCTGCGACGCCAGTTCATCGGCCAAAGCTTGTAGAGAAAACTTGGCATCGCCCAGCAACGCGTGGGCGGTGGGCAAGACTTTGTTGACGTCCACTTCGCTAATATTGACGTGGATGATCGCCTTGCCCCCGGCCTGCGGAATGCGGTGGCTAAAGCGCCCCGGCGACAAGCTGGAGCCCACGGCCACAATCAGATCGCTCTGTTCCAGGTAGTTGACGGTGTGATCGCCGCGCACCCCCACAAATAAGGGATGATCCTCGGCAAAAGCGCCTTTGGCTTTGAGCGTGGTAATGACGGGCACATTGGCCAGTTCGACAAAGGCCTTGAGTTCGGCCACGGCATCGGCGTAAATAACGCCCTCGCCGGCGTAGACCAGCGGCCTTGCCGCTTTGCGCAACATCTCCACCGCCGCACTCACATCGGCCGGGTCGGGCACGCTCTTCCACCCTCGCACCGGCACATACGGGTCCGCCGCCTCGTCGTACTGCCCCCCGGATTCGGGCAGGGAGATGATCACCGGGCCGGGCCGCCCGTTGCGCAACATGGTAAACGCCCGCCGCATAAACTCGGGCACGCGCTCCGGCCGGTCGATGCAGCCGTACCACTTGGCCACCGATTTGAGGCTGGCGCTCAAATCAAAATGCGAATTCTCCGACTCCCTATCGCCCACCCCGTCCGTAATGCAGAGCATGGGCGAATTGTCTTCGTACGCCTGCGCCAACCCCGCATAAGCCACCTGCAACCCGGCGGCATTAACCCCCCCCTGCACCGTACAAACGCCAATGCGACTTCCCCCGGTAATCCGCGAATAGGCATCGGCCACCGCCACCGCATAGCGGTCGTCGCGCATCATGACCATCGGCACCCCTTCGCGCCCCAGGGCATTGTTGACCTTACAAACCGGAAATGTAGAAACCCACTCCACCCCTTCCTGCTTGAGAATCCGCGCAATCCCTACTGTGGCATCAATCATCAATCACTTTCCTTTCTAGGAAACGCCGTTCCATCTCGGGGCTCAAACCCCAGTAGTCCTCCAGTAAACTCCAACCCCAGCCACTGCCGCCGATGCCGCGACGACCCGTGCACAATGGCAAAGTCGACCTCCGCTACATCGACACAACGCCCAAAAAGATCCGCCGTATCGCGCGGCGACATCATGTAAGACGGCTCGTCGGCGTCCCAATCGCCACCCTGGTCAAAGCGGGGGTTGCCCAGCCGAATCACAATGACGGAAAGCGGGTGCCGGCTGGCAAAAACGCGGCCCAGCGCTTCGCCCCAGCACTTGGTCGCCCCGTACAGACCTTGCGGGTAGGGCGGGCCGTTTGGTTCTACCGGCAGGTTGGGGCCGTGGCCGCGCACCGCGTAAATGCTGCTGGTAAAAATAACGCGGCGACAACCCACCGCCGCCGCCGCGTTAAAAATATTGTACGGGCCAATAATATTGCGCGGCAACAAAGATCCCGTAAAGTCTTCGCTGCCGGGATCGGCGGCCAAATGCACCACCGTGTCGACGCCCTGGCAGGCGCGTCGGCACTCGTCCTCGCGCGTCATGTCAAAGGCGCAATATTCCTCGTGCGCGGCCAGTTCTTCAACCGGGCGCACATCGGCCAGGCGCAGGCGGTAGCGATCGCCCCAGTGCCGCCGCAGGATGGTGCCCACCAGGCCAGCGGCGCCGGTGATCAAGACCTTAGGTGTGCTCACCTTCTCTCCTTTCAACACAAACGCACCTCGTCGATCTCATAGCGCGGGTGCGCTGCCATCTCCAGCGCCGCGTGGGCGTAAAACGGGTAGACGCTCCACTCGACGCAACCAAGTAAGTCGGCCTTGCCGTCGCCGTTAAAGTCGCCGGCCCAGGCGTGGGGCCCGTGGACGGTAAAGGCGATCGGCTCGCCGTAGCAGGTCAGCTGCCGCGGCGCCGCAAAAAGCGGGGCTTCTCTGCTGCCCACATTGCGCAAAAGGTAGATCTCGCCGCTGCCGGCCAAATTGTAAAGCAAGTCCACCCGGCCGTCGCCGTCCCAATCGACAGGGCGAAACGACTCGGTCCAGTGCTTTTGGCGGCCGACAATCGAATCGTCTATGGGGCGCCCGTCCTCCAGGCGCACCGGCCCCTCTGAGCGCAGACGCCATCGACCGCCGTCGTCCAGGTACTGGACAAAGAGCGTCGCCTGGCGCTGGTGGCCGTGCGCAATAATATCCATCAAACCGTCGCCGTTCCAATCGGCAAAAGCGGCACCGGTACGCCAAAAAAACGGCACCCGCGGGTCGTGCGGATAGGGGTGGTTGGGCAAGTCGGCGTTTTCGCCGTCGCGCCCCGAGGCGGCGCGTTGGGCGGGAGATTCGGCAAAACCGTCCACCTCCAAAAACTGCATCGGGCCAAACTCGGGCGCCTGACGCGTGCCGATGTTCTTGTACCAGACAATGCGGTTGGTTTCGTTGGGCAAGAGCAAATCGGGCAAGCCGTCGCCGTCCCAGTCGACAAAAACCGGATAGGGATATCCCATATTGTGCCAGTGGTCGCCGGGCAATATCTCGTCGCGCAAAAGGCGAATGGGTACACCTTCGGAGTATATGTACTGGGGTTCGGCCCACGCCGGGCGCGCGTTGCTGCCCTCGTTTACAACGATCTGCGGCCAGCCGTAGCCGCCGCCGACCAATAAATCCTGCACCCCGTCGCCGTCCCAATCGCACATGCAGGGCCAGGCCTGGTCGCTCCACGAGGCGACGGCGGCCAGCGACTGCAAGCGCTGCGGCAGGCCAAATTGCCTATCGCCTTCCAACTCCAAAAAAACCAGCTCCTGAAAAGCCCGGCGCTGCAGCAAAAGGCCCCGGCGCCCACCCTCCTCTACGGCGCGCACCTGAGTACAATAATCTTCTTTGCCGACCAGGCCCAAATCCTCAGCCGCGGCAAATTTTAACGGCGCCTCTTGCCGTTGCCACACCAGGCGCTCGGCAAAGGGAGCGTCTGCGCCTTTTTCTAAGTGGAGCATATCCAGCGCGCCATCGCCGTCCAGGTCGACAAAAGCCGGCGCCTCACCGCCGCCCAGGTCCACTGGTTCGGCTACTTCAAAAGGCCAGCCGGCGGCGTTGCGGTTTTGCACAAAGTGGCCGTTCACCACCAAATCCAGCACCCCGTCGCCGTCCATGTCCAGCACCTGCAAATCGTCGATACGGCCCAGCGGCAGTTCGACATATTGATCGCGCACAAAAATCGGCCAGCCGCCCCCGTCGCGCTCGCCCGTATTGAGAAAAAACCCCACGGCGCCGCTGCCCTGCTCGGCAAAAACCACGTCGATCAAGCCGTCGCCGTTGACGTCGGCAAAATCGGCGCACATATAAGTGCCGGGAAAATGCAACAACTCCGTTGCGCCCCGCTCCTCCACATAGCGCAGCCGCGCCATCTCGCCAAAACTAAAATCGCCCGCCGTGCGCGGGTAACACACCACGCCGCTGATCGGCCAGCCCGGGCGGTGGTAGTAGTTCCAGCAGCCCACTAGATCGGCGCGGCCGTCGCTCGTCAGGTCCACCAGGCGCATCGGCTTGCTCAGCACAATAGGGCGTGGCGCGCCGGCGTTGTAGCGCAGCAAATCGCCCACGCCCACCAGCGGCACGCAATCGCGAGCTTCGAGTGGCGGGCGGCGCTCGACAGTGCAAAAGCGTATGTCGTAGGTAACACAGGATGGATCGGTGATCGCCCATTCGAGGCGACCGCAATCGCCGTAGAGCAAGTCTTCGCCCAGGGCGTATTCTACTTGCGCACCGCTGCGCCCGTCGCGCACCTCTATGGAGTTGGGGTCCAGCACGCCGCCGGCTCCGGCGCCGGCGGCCAGGGCGGCAAAATCGATCTGTGGCGCCACGGGAATGTGGCCCAGGTCCGTGGGCAGTTGTGAAGTAATGTACAGGCGGAAACGTATCTGCGACATGGTGCCCTCCAATCTAGTCCGTCACCAGCGCGGGGGCAAGTTTCTGAGTATATTCCTACTGTAACTCCACGGGATCAATATCCCGGTCGAGTTCGTTTGTATTGTATCCCTGGAGCAACCCCTTAAAACGTTCCCGAGCCAGAATGAATTTGCAGCCCAACATCTTTCCAGGAAAACCCTACGACGCGGCCAGCTTCGACCAGCTTGGTGTCGGCTCTACGTGGCAGCAGTACGCCGACCAATTAACCTGGGGCAAAGGGCAATGCCTGGCCATCCTCGACGACGGTTGCGATCTGACCGATCCGGCGTGGCAGGTCGAGATGCCCTGGGGGCCCAAGGTCGTCGCCACCCATAATAGCATCGACGGCAACGACGATCCCACGCCCGTACCGCCTGGTTACCATGGCACTTCGGTGGGGTATCCCTCATCACTCAACCACCTGGGAGTCCACGGCATCGCCCACAATGACTTTGTAGCCCAGGTGCGCTGCGTCACCATCGTCCATCTCCGGGGGCAGGAGGAAGCGGCGACCATGGCGGCGGGTCTGCAGTGGGTTCTGGACCACCACGAGCAATACAATATAACGACCGTCAACCTCTCGCCGCTGGACGACGAACGCCACCGTGCCCCCGTGGCCACACCCATCGATGACGTCTTAGCCGCCCTGCGCCAGCGCGGCATCTGGGTGAGTGCGCCGTGCGGCAACCACCACTACACCGACGGCATCTCTTGGCCCGCGTGCCAGCCCCACTGCTTTGCCATCGGCGCCACGGAGCCGGGTAAACGCCAGACTCACCTCGACCGCTTTGCCAACACAGACCTGTTGGTGGCGGCGCAGGCTACGTCCTCTTCCAACGCCTGCGCCGCGGCGTGTGCGATGGTTCTGCGCGAAGCCATCCAGACGTCTGGCTACCAGTGGCGACAAAACGGAGATAACTTAGCCGCGGCTATCATGGCGCTATTTAAAAAAACCGGTGTTCCCATTCGCGATCCGGCGACACAGTGCGAGTTTCGAGAACTGAATCTGCTAGCGGCGATTGATTTTGTCTTCGGGGTCGCCGACTGATACATTATGCTCTAACCACTGCGGCGCCGGGCAACGCCAGGTCCACACCGCTGACGAGTGGATCGACCTGAACGACTTCGAGCGCGCCTGCGACCTGGTTATCGCCCTCGTCGAACAGGACAGTAAATAATACACCCGTGGCAATTCCTTGTGAACACAACAAACTACCAGACTAAAATAATCGTACTTTCAGCGCCCTGACGGTCCTGCTCAGCATGGGCATCCGCCAGTCGTTCGGGCTCTTCCTGCAGCCGATCAGTCAAGATTTGGGACTGGGACGCGAAGTGTTCAGTCTGTCTATGGCGCTGCAAAACCTGCTCTTTGGCCTGCCCCTCCTGGGCATAGTCGCCGACCGCTACGGCGCCCGCTGGGTCATACTGGGGGGCGCCCTGCTCTACGCCGCGGGGTGCCTGCTGGTGCCCCTCAGCAGCGGGCCCCTCGACCTGCACCTGACCCTGGGCCTGGCCATCGGACTGGGACTCAGCAGCACCACCTATGTCGTTCTGCTAGGCGCCGTCGCCCAGGTAGTGCGGCCCGAAAACCGCAGCACCGCCTTTGGCATTGTCACCGCGGCCGGGTCCTTTGGCACCTTTGCCCTGGTGCCGGCCATCCAGTGGCTCATTTTGCACGGGGGCTGGCAGGCGGCTTTTCCAATCATTGCCGCCCTCATCGGCACGGTCGTCCTCCTCGCCTTTGGCTTTCCGCGCCGGCGCCCCGGCGGCAGCGCGTGCCGAAGCAGCCGCCGAGGGCACGCTGCTTCAGGCGCTGACCCGGGCGCGCGAGCATTCGGGTTATTGGCTGCTCAACGCCGGCTTTTTCGTCTGCGGGTTCCACGTCGCTTTTATCGCCACCCACCTGCCCTCATTCCTCACCGACAGCGGGCTGTCGCACATGGTGGGGGCCACGGCGCTGTCGCTGATTGGCCTGGCCAACATCTTCGGCTCGTCGCTCTTTGGCTGGCTGGGCGACCGCTACCGCAAAAAATACCTCTTGAGCGCGCTCTACTTTGGCCGCTCCATCGTCATCGGTCTCTTTCTCGTGGGTCCCCCTCACCGAATTCACCGCCCTGCTCTTTGGCGGCCTCATCGGGTTTTTGTGGCTGGCCACGGTGCCGCTAACCAGCGGCACCGTAGCGCAGATATTCGGCTCGCGCTATTTGTCGACGCTCTACGGCATCGTTTTTTTAGCCACCAGATCGGCAGTTTCTTGGGCGTGTGGCTGGCGGGGCGGCTCTACGATTCCACCGGCTCGTACGATAGCGTCTGGTGGATGGCCATTGCATTGGGGCTGGCCGCCACCCTGCTCCACCTGCCCATCGCCGACCGGCCGCTCCAGACGCAGGCGCACCAACCGCAAACGGTCTGAGACACGGTTTGGGCCCCAGCGTTTTTCCAAGGATAGATGATGGATAAGAAAACCCTGCAAGAAATTCAGGCGGCGTATCGACGAGAGGGATATTATATTGCGCCGCAACCGCTGGTATCGGCGGCCATGCTGGAAGCAGCCGTAGAGGGCATGGAAGCGGTCAAAAATCAACAATACGATACCGGCATGCCGCCCTCGTCCCACCCCGGATACGACCTGGCCAAACTGTGCAAGATCAACAATGCCCACTTTGCCAATAAGGCGCTCCGCGCCTTGCTAACGGCGCCGGTGCTGGGGCAGTGGGCGGCGGCGGTGACCGGCGGGCGCATGGTGCAGATCTGGGCTTCGCAATTGCTCATCAAGCCGCCCGGTTCCGGCCAGGCTGGCCACGTGGGGTGGCACCAGGACCGCCAGTATTGGCAGTTCTGGCAAAAGCCGGACGGCTTGTTTACCATGTGGGTCGCCTTGAGCGAGGTGGGGACAGAGGCGGGGCCGATGTGTTTTGTGCGGGGGGCGCACCGCTGGGGTTTTTTGGATCAGGGCAATTTTTTTAGCGGCGATCAGGAGACCTTGCGCCGGCAAATTAAAATACCGGAAGGAGAGACGTGGCAAGAGGTGCCGGCGCTTTTGCCGGCCGGCGGCGTCACCTTCCACCACAGCTTGACCTTCCACGGCAGCCACGCCAATGTCGCAGATCGCCCCCGCTGCTCCATCGCAGTGCACCTGCGCACCGAAGTCGCCCAACCCGTCGAAGGCGATACGAACTATTACGTGTCACACCTCGACGACCCGCAGTACAGTCCGGTCATTTACCAAGAGTAAATTTACATCCTAAAAATCTAGCCCATTCTTTTTATGACGGAATTATGACAGAAGACCTAGGAGGAAACATGAACACACCCTACCGCGCCGCGGTAATCGGCCTGGGCCGCATGGGCAGCACTTACGACGACGAAAGAACGCAGGGCAGTTCCGTCTACCTGCCCTACTGCCACACGCCGGCCTACGCGGCCTCACCGCTGACCCAACTGGTGGGCGGCGCCGACCCCCACGAAGAACAGCGTGCGATCTACGCCGAGCGCTGGGGCGTGCAGGGGCATGTGTATGCCTTTACGCTTTGAGCACCAGGTGGACTATAACGGTAACGCTGCTTTCGGGCGCCGCGTCCCCAACCAAGCGCAGCCAGCCGCCGTAGTGGCTCACTTTTACAAAGGTCGTTTCGTCAGTCTGATTGGGCAACGAGCAGACGCTGCCTTCGTCGCACCAGTGTATGCCATCTGGGGAAATTTGCACCCGAGCCTCGGCGGCTTGGGCGGCGGCGCTCGTTTTGAGGGCACGAATAAAAAAGATAGCCTCGCGGCTCCAGGAAGCTTCGTAGGGTTCGCTGGCAAAGGCGCCAGACCAAACCTGGTTGCGCTCCAGCGGCACGGTGTGGCTTTGCAGTGGGCTCATTGTTCAAACTCCCCCGATAACAGGACCGAATCGATGTAGAGGAAAGCCCGCTTGTCGGTGTCGGCCTCCACCCAAAAAGCCAGGTTGAGCATGCACCACAAATTGGCCATGGCCGGCAGTTCTATGCAGCGCATGGCGTCGGGACCGTAGCTGCGGTCGTTGCATTGGAACCCGGTGAAGGCGCGTTCTTTTAGGTCGATGCCGACGCGCAAATAATGCCAGTTCATCTTGGTGGCAATTTCGTTGTAACACAGCAACTGCGGTGCGGCCGGCACGTCCTCCCATCCCTCCTGCCCCAAATGAAAATGCGATACGGTCTTGCCGCTGTCGCCAATGGGGTGCACGGTCCGAGTCTCGGGTTTGTACTGCCAGCGACCCTGGCGCTGGCCGTTGTGGGCGTTGAGGTAGCGCAGGTGCGGCATCCAGCGCTTGCCGCCGGCGTCGCCATCCTGCACGTCAAAGAGCACGCCCACGGCGCGCACGTCCATCTCGCCCAGCGCCAGCTCGCTGGCCTCGGGTTTAAAGGTGAAGTAACATTCCAATTGCACCTTGCCCAGGGCGCGAAAGGTGTGGCGTTTGATGCCCATGGCCAGAGATTCGGCGCGGGCGCGAGTGGCCAATTTCAACGAATAAATGCCCTCCATAGAACCGGCCGTGCCGGTGTCCCACATGCTCTGATTGCTGAGCATGGGCGGGCGCAAATCTTGGTACTCGGGCAGAATCGAATCGAGTGTATGCTCGTAGTTGCCAATGAGCCCGGTCCAGCCGTGCATACCTTCGTCAAAATCGTCGTAGCACAGAATGCGCTCTAGCGGCGCATAGCGACTCAGCCGCGGATCGGCCTGCAACAAATTGTAGTAAGTTGAATTCAAAATACCTCTCTAATGCAATACTGTGGACAGTTTTTCGATTTTGAGCGGATTTTTGTAAGGTTGAAATTTGTAAGTGATTATTTGTCAACAAGTTACAAATTTCAATATCTATTTGTCTAAGCCGTTACTTATCAATGACTTACAAAAAGTGTCCACAGTATTGTAATGATAATTTTTAAGAACAACGCAGTTAACAAACCACATGTCCACTGTCGCCTTGGGGGGGCGGTTTTGCCGGCGGTGCTTTGTGGGGGCCGGGCCGGGGGAAAGGGCGGCCACGGGCCTCACAAAGCGCCAGAGGCAAGGCCGCCTCCCCAAGGCGACACCAAGTATGTCGCTAACTACTCTCACAAACCCATCAGTCGCGCTCATTCCAAACCCCCAGTTCAAAAGAACGATCATCAGCGGGGTCCATGAGGCCAACGCGCTCCCTGGCGCGGCGATTCCAATTTTGGCGCCCGTAAAACAGCAGCTGCTGGTTCGCCGGAATCTCTCTCTCAAAATCCTCCGTCAGCTCGCCGTCGCCCCAATAGGGAAACTGCGCCGGGGCATAGCCCGTAATAATGATCACGCGCTCGCGCTCGCTGCTCAGCCGCCCGGTGGCGTGGATCAGCGGCTCCACAAAGAGCAGGGTGGAACCGGCCGGCGCCATCACCTGGTGGATCAGCGAGCGGTCCTGGTAGGCGCACTCGATCAACTGCTCGGGCGGCAGGTCGACCTTGTGGCTGCCGGCAATCACCACCGTGCCTCCGTCATCGGGCCCCAGCTCCGTCAAATTGGTCAACGTCTTTACAAAGCTGCAGTGGTATAAACTGTTGCGCGTATACGTGCCGTAGGGCACGTCAATGCCGCGGTGAAACCCGTACTCGTAGTTCTCTGCATCCTGTTCTGCCCAATCCGCCGGGCGGCTGTTAATGTGGGCGTTCGACTCCACCATGCGCACTTCGCCCCCCACAATCTCCGCCGCCATCCCCACCATGTGCGGGTGCGTAATGTAGGCGGTAAACGCCGGATCGGCCTGCTCGATATCGCGCATAAAGTAGTGGTGCTCCGATTTGGCATCGGCAACGCCGGCGCCGCGCACCTTGGCCGCCGGGTCGCGGCCCCACGATACCGGCTTGCCCGCCGCAATCAGATCGCGCTTGAGCTTTTGCAGC
>CAXGRO010000082.1:0-13439 GCA_964012055.1 uncultured bacterium | reverse complement strand
TACATCGACCCGGTCAGCGACACCTTCTACGCGGCCGGTGACCCGGCCGCCGGCCGCCACGCTGCGGGGCTGAATACAGACGGGGGCTAAACTTACCCCCCTTCAATTCGCCCAAACGCCTTGAGCGACTTCAACACATCCACCGTGAGCTTTCCCTGCCATTCCCGCCGCACCTCCTCCCACGCCGCGGGATATTCCTCTCACCACGACCAAAACGGCGCCCAACTGCCATCCTCGCCCTGGTTCTCAATTTCATAATCCAGGTTCACCTGCACCTCTGCGGCTAGCACCTCGGCCAGCGGCGCATTGGGGGCAGGGGCCAGCCACAGCGGCTTGGCCGAATACCCCGACCACTTCTCCGGATCCTTTGTCACCGTGTGGGGCGCCGCCCGCTTGACCTTTTCTAACAACCGCTGTCTCTCGCGCTCCCCCAGGCCGGTGCTCTCCACCAGGCAAATAATGCAGAGCAGGTCGTGCATGTCCACCTTGTCTTCGGTCAGAGATTCTGTGTGTTCAACCACAGCATCTGTCAACTGCTGCAACAGATCGGCCGGAACCTGGGCGCTGTAATCGCACAAATAGCCGACGATCGCGGCCCTTGGGTTGGCCAGAAAATCGCCAAAAAATTCGGCGCTCTTTTCGTAATTCCACCACGGGGCGCGGGGCGCATTGCTCGCCTCGGGAGGAATGATCGGCCACACCCGGCGCTCTTCTTGGTAGCAGCCAATAAATACGCCACGCCCTTTTGCACCAGCGCGTGGTCGCCGGGCGCGCCCACTTCTCGAAGAATCTGCAAACCCACCGTAGTGGCAATAGCCGACGATTCCGCCATTCTCAGATCCGGCTCGAGCCCCCGGCCAAACCGCCGTCGCCATTCTGATAATCCGCCAGCGCGGCCAATACGGCTTCCTTAGTCCCCACTTCAAAGTGCAACGCAAAAAGTCGCTGGTCCAACACGCGGCCTTGTTCCATGACAAATGTGCGCGCTCGATTAAATGCCTCTTGGCCCAATTGCTTCATGCTCTGCTCCTTCCTGAGTGTTCTGCTTTCTTTATCCGCTTTATAAATATACTGAACAAATGTTCATCTATCAAGATATATCAATCCCCATCCTCTATTGCCAAATTCGCAAAAAGGGCCGTCTCGGTGCGTCACTTTTAAGTGAATCTCACCCTGAAATCAGACCATCATAACAAGGGATGATTTAGGCTTGCAAGGCGCGGTAACGCGCCGCAACCCACTCCCCGTCCACGGTCGCATTTATAATTCGCACTTCGCCGATCTCCCCGTTGAATTGTCCGGCCCCATCCTGAATGCGGCCGATTTGCACCGGTACACCGCTCTGCACCAGTGCCCCCGAGCCGCTGTGCTCAGCCGCTACTTGCCCGTCTACGTAGAGCCGAATCATCTGCCCGTCGTACGTCCCCACCAGGTGGTGCCACCCCGGCTCCAGCACTTTGTATGCAGTTGCGTTTAACACCCCGTTCTCCGTATTCACCAAAAAACTGGGGCCGGCCACGGCGGCGCACAGCCCGCCGTTTTGCCCGCAGTCGCAATAGCGCAAACTGAACGAGCCGCCATCCCCCAGCACGTCGCAGCGCAAGACGCGGCCGTGCATGCCGCCCTCTCCCGTGCCGTCACGCCACGGCGCCAGGTAGAAAAACCGCCCGTCAAAGGCGCCGCCGTTGTAACCCACCGTCGCGATGCCGTCCGCCCGGCTGCCGTCCGCCGCCTGCCAGCTCTGGCGCTGGGCAAACGGCTTTTGCGTGTCGTAGCGCAGAAAATTGCTGTGGAAGCGATAGGGCCTCTCGCCCCCCGGGGGAGGGCTGACAAAGGGCACAAAGTAGACAAAGCGGCCGTCAAAAAATCCGCCGTCAAAACCGCCCGTGTCCAAACCGTCGACGCCGCCCACGTCCAGGGCCGACCAGCTGGCGTCGTCAAAAAAATCGCCCAGCGTGTCCAGCCGCACCGCCACGCTGCTGGCGTAGGGCACAAAATACATATAGCGCCCATCAAACACCGTGCCCACGCACGTCTCCATGCCCAGCCGGCCGGCCGCATACGCACCCCAACTCGCCGCATCGTCAAAGTTGCCGCGCGTGTCGCAGCGCAACACATTGCCGTTGAGCAGCGGCGCAAAGTACACGTAGCGTCCGTCAAAACCGGCGCCGTCGTAACAATGCGTCTCCAGTCCCGACGTATTGGCCGCGTCGTACACCTTCCACGTCGCCGAATCTTTAAAATCCCCCCGCGTGTCGCAGCGGATCACCCGCGCACTATACGTATCCTCCTTCTGCGGATCGCCGGTATACCCCGGGCTGAAATAGATGTAGCGCCCGTCAAAAGCCACCCCCTGGTGCGAGTGCGCTTCGCCCACGTCGTACGCGGCCCAACTCGCCTCGTCTTTAAAGTCCCCTTGCGCGTCGTAGCGCAGCACCCGGCTGTGGTAGCCGTCCTCGTCCTGGCGCGGCACAAAATACACGTAGCGCCCGTCGAACACCGCCCCGTAAAATCCCTCGGTATTCAAACCATCCGTATGCCCCGCGTCGTACGCCGCATAGCTGCCCGCGTCGCCAAAGGGGCCCTGCGTGTCGTAGCGCAATACAATACCGTGCGCCTGGTGCCCCTCGTAGTGCTGCGGCGCAAAATACATGTAGCGCCCGTCGAACACCGCCCCAAAATAGGCACGACAGTCCAACCCGTCCGTGTGCGCCGCGTCGTACCCGGCAAAGCCGCTGTAGGTATCCGGCGGCGCCCACGCCGAAGCCAGCGCCTGCAACACCTCGCCGCGCTCGTCGTCGCCCCGCACCCAGGCCTCCACCGCAAGGGCGCCAGTCGGCAAGCCCACGTCCGCGCGGGTATCGTCCCCACCGCGCCAGCTCAAAATCACATTTCCATCGCTCATACACTCTCCGTATCGTCAACCCTACTGGGTTCCACAGCACCCTTTTCAACGGCAAAATACGCCTGCAACTCTTGCAACGTCTGCGCCGAAGTTTGCAAATCGCGCACAATCTTGCCGTCTTCCAACACGGCGATGCGGTCGCACACTTCGGTGACGTGGCTCAAATCGTGACTCGAAATGACCAGTGTAGCCTCGCCCAACTCCAGCAGCTCATTCTTCAAGCGGATCTGACTGCTGGGGTCGAGATTGGCAAAGGGCTCGTCCAGAATCAGCAGCGCCGGCTCGGCTAAGAGCGCGGCCACAATGCCCACCTTTTTCATATTGCCCTGCGACAAATCGCCAATGTATTTGTTTTGCCCCAGCACTTCACCGTTGAACAGCGACCCATAGCGCTCCAAACGCTCCCCCACCTGCTGAGCCGCCAATCCGTACACCTCGCCGATAAAGGCAAAATACTCCTCCGGCGTCAAATAATCGATGAGAAACCCTTCATCTAAATAAGATCCCGTGTGCTGTTTCCAGGCCGTGCCCTCGGCTACCGCCTCGTTGTCGATCAACACCTGCCCCTCCGTCGCCTCGATCAGGTCGAGCATCAAGCGCAAAAAGGTCGTCTTGCCGGCGCCGTTGTTGCCCACCAAACCGAACCGCTCACCCGGCTCGATGGCAAACGCGTCTATCGCAAGCGCGGTGTGCATTCCGTAGCGCTTAATTAATCCCGTCGCTCCTATGCGCATAGCCTATATTCTAATCCCTCTAAAGCCCATCGCCATTTTGTATTTCCTCATCGTCAAACGCCTAACCAATAGCGCGATCCACAAATTTTGTCCCAGGACGCTGGCCAAACCCAAGCCTGCTATAACAGACGCCGCCGCTAAGGGGTCATCTAATAAATACATGGGCAATACCGGCAAGAGCATTAAAGGCAGGACCAGTATAAAATGTTGGATGGATGTGCCCTCCCAATTGGCGAATGCACTCTGGGACAGATAAAGGCGCTTGGTGTTAAAAGTAGCCACCAACAGGATTAGAGTACAACTGAAACCAAGATTGTAACACAGAAAACTCAGGTAGAGTCCTAGCTGCTCGCGGGCAAAAACGACAAACACGGGCGCCGTTAATAAAAAGAGCAAAACACAGGAAATCTGCAAAAAGAACAGCTTGGCCTTTACCATGTCGCCAAAGGCGATGTCGCGCGCCAGCAAGCCGTCGTAATAACGGCTCTCCCAACCAAACATGAACTGGCCGTAGTTAAGCGTCAACGCACCAGTGAGGATAATAAAGCCAAAGTTCCTTATGATAAAACCGTCCGCATACATCGGCATCATGGTGTACATAAAACCCAGTACAGCCATGAAAATAGAGGAAAACAAGACGTGCTTGGTTCTCTTCTTGCGCCACAGCATCCTGACTTCTAAGTACATCAAATGACCAACCAGTCCATACTTTTCGAGAAAGGCAAAACGCCTGTCGCCCCCAACGCGGCTCCGAATCTCCCTATCGCTCTGCGCATCTAGATAGACCGCCTCCTTGAGTGCGACAAAAACAACGAAGTAAACCCCGCCCGCCAAAAAGAACAAAACGAGCAATATTGCACCGCCTATGCTGCCCAACAAGCCGTCAAATAATCCAGCTGACATAACCTCGATATAACGCAATCCCAGCGCCTTGTCCAAGACGGCCAGACCTGCCAAGCTCAAAAATACAACGAGGCCCCAAAACAATGTGCGGCCAATGAGCAAATGCAGGGCGAGCACCGCATAATTAGCACAGGCCAGCAAAACCACCACACCCGCCATCCAGCACATGGCCGCCGGCGGCGAGTAAACCCCCGCTATATTTTTAATCCAGAAGAGGACAAAAAGAAAAAGAGGGTAGATATTGTGAAAATTAGACAGCGTGAATGCTAAAAAAAAATGCACCAACCCAGTGCGCGATAAGGGCAAGTGCAAATAGGGCCGGGTGCGCACGTGGGGAAAGGTCTGGAGCAGAAACCGCATGAAAAACATAAAACCGCACAGCGCCAACATATAGCGGTTGGCCACTTCCACCACATCTTCGCCCGGGTGCGTCTCTTTAATTATTACATCGGCAAAAAACCCCAAAGCCAGGCAGTGGAGTATCAGGTAAATGCCCAGGAAAATCGCCATGGCGTTGAGGCCCAAATTGGCCGCACCCCAGGCCGTTTTGCGAAAAAGCGATTTCCAATAGTGCCGCAGCAGGATGGCGTACATCGCCTCACTCTTCCTGGGGCAGGTACGTCCTCAGGCGGCTCACCCAGCCGGGCAACCAGCGCTGCTCGTTGCGCCCGGGCGGCGCGTTGGCCACGCGCCGGCGCAGTACCACCTCGGCCGCTTCGGCAAACTCGCGCAGCGCCTCGTCGCCCCGCTTGGTCCCGTACATCTCTTCCAAAACCTGCAAGAGCCCCCAGCCCTCGCCCTTGTAGCGCTCCGTCTCCAGCACGCCGGCGCCCTTAAACGAGATGTAGTCGACCAGCGGGTAGAGGCCGCCGGGCGTGTACGCCACCCGGTTAAACTGCTGGCGTATGTGCTTCCGCCGCCCCGGGTCGGCCGCCTGCATGATGCGGGGCAGATTGTGGTAAAAGCGCTCGATGATAAATTCCGTCTGCAGCGTCATGGTGGCGGCGAGCAGTTCCCGCAATTCCCCCACTCGCTTGACGTCTTTTTGCAGAGCCACCGGCGAACTCCACGGCGCATTGCCCCGGTGCAGCGTTTTTATCCAAGCGGGCAACGGCGTCCCCTTCGACTTGATATACTGCAGCAGCAGGGGAAAACTCTCGTCAAACGGCCCCTCGACGCCTTTGGGGTACCAGATAAAATGGCCGATGCCCAGCGACGGGAACTCCTCTCCCTTATTCCACCAAACCAATTTGTCGATATCGCCGCCGCACTCGTTGAGAAAAATTATCTGCCCGATGCGCTCGATCTCCGCTTCCGTCACCGGAATTCGCTGGGCGCGGCCGTATTCGGGAAAGAGGAAAAGGCAGAATGCGCTGCAAAACACCAGCCAATATTTATATATGCGTGACATGCGTCCCCTGTGCCGATTCAAAACTCTCCGCGTTTTCCCCCACGTAGTGGCAGATAAAGGTGCGGCGCCAGCGGTCTTCCGAATTATTGGCGTACGAACCGTGCACCGTCTTGCCGTCAAAAAACAAACCATCGCCCGGTTCCATCTCCAACCCCACCTCTTGGGTGCCCACCGGCAAAATCGCCTGGGCACTGGTAAACGACACCGCCGTGTCGGCCGCTTCCACCTCCAGCACCACCCCCCGGTGCGAACCCGGCACCACGATCATCTGCCCCACCGCCTCGTCGGAGCGCTCCAGCGCCACCCACAGGCCAATGAGGGGTTGGATGGTTATGTATTGCTGGTCCTGGTGCAGCGCCTGGCCGCGCCCCCCGGGCGGCTTAAAGTAAAGCATGGTCTGGTTGAGCACCGGCTCGTCTTCAATCAAAGCGGCCACCATGCGCCGCACGTCGTCGCGCATCGCCCACCGCCCCGACTTCTCGTCCCACCGGTGCATGTTGATCAGACGCGGGTATTGGTGCGTTGGATCCTCGGGTCGGTCGTCGGTGCCGCCAAAATCCCCGGGTTTGGGCCCCTCGGCGCGCATGGCCATGTAGTGCCCTATCATCTCTTCCACCGTGGCGGCGTCAAACAATTGAGGCACCACTACGTACCCTTGTTGGCGGTAGTAACGTACCTGCTCGTCGGTAATTGCGGCAATGTGCATTTGTTTTCCCCCTTCGTCGACCTGACCACCATAATATTTATCCCCGCACCCCTGCGGTCAAACAGAAAATATAACGCACGAACTCTTTGGGCCAGCGCTGTACATTTTCCTTTTGCCAAACTTTTAGGGCTTAATTATTATCAGAATAGATAAATAACAATACTGTGGACACTTTTTGTAAGTTATTGATAAATAATGGCTTAGGCAAATAGATATTGAAATTTTCAACTTATTGATAAATAATCACTTACGAATTTCAACCTTACAAAAAGCCGCTCAAAATCGAAAAAGTGTCCACAGTATTGAAATAAAGGACCTAACTATAAAGATTTATACATGACTGCGGACAAAACTGGCAAACGCGTTTTGGTGGTAGACGACTCTTCTATGATGCGCCTCATCGTCTGCGAAGTGATAGAACAGTTGGGTCACGAGCCCATCGAAGCGCGCAACGGCACAGACGCCATCGCTTTCGCTCAAAAACACAACCCCGACCTGATCGTCCTCGACGTCATCATGCCCGGGGAGAGCGGCTTTGAAATCCTCCACAAACTGTGCGGCATGGAGCAGTTTCGCACCACCCCTATTTATTATACTGACCACTGAGGACAACGAGGAGTTTGCCGCCACCGCCAAAGAGGAAGGCGCCAACGACTTCTTGACCAAACCCGTAGACCTGGACCTGTTGGAAGAGAAAACGAGGCTCTACCTGGGCTCCTAGGTAAACCAAGCTGCCGCTGAGAAAAGCGATGCAAAAGTCCAACAACAAAGCACAGCTAGCCGAGGAAGTGGACCGACTGCGCCGTCGCGTCACCGAACTGGAAGCGGCCCAGGGCTCAGCACCACAGGCCGAAAGCGCCGCGCCCAAAGAATCGCTGGCGCGCGTCCAGCTGGCCATCCTCGAGATGGAAGTGGTTGAGGATTTTACAAAAGTAGTGCAAATCCTCGGCGACGAACTCCACGGCTTGGAAGTAGAGTTCGACGGGGTGGGGGTCAATGTCTTCGACGAAGGTAGCGAGTCGATCACCTACTACGAACTGGCCCCCTTTAGGCCCGTCCAGCACCAGCAGACGCGCAGCGTGCCCTTTAAAGAGAGCGCTCTGGTAGACTACTGGAAACGGCGCCAGGTGCGCCTGGTGGAACCGCAGTCGCGCCAGGACCAGGGCGACCGCTACACCATCGACGTACCGTGGTCGCAGGGCACCATAGCGGCGCTGCTCTCCCCCGGGTATTACCAGACGGAGCACGTAATCCACATACTGGAGAGCTTCTGCCCCCTAATCTCCCTGGGCTACCGCCGGGCCCACGACCTGGCCGAACACATCGTCGCCCAACAGGCCGCCGAAGAAGCCAACCGGGCCAAGAGCGAATTTTTGGCCAACATGAGCCACGAAATCCGCACTCCGATGAACGCCGTCATCGGCATGACCGAATTGCTTTTTAACACCGGCCCTAGCGAAATCCAGCGCGACTACCTCAGTGCCATCAAAGACTCGGCCCTGTCGCTGATGGACATCCTCAACGATGTGCTCGACCTCTCCAAAATAGAAGCGGGCAAACTGGCCCTGGACCCCGTCCCCTTCTCGCTGCTGGACAGTCTCGAAGCAACCATGAAGAGCCTGGCATTGCGGGCCCACCAAAAAGAATTGGAACTGGCCTACCGCATTGCCGAAGACGTCCCCCACGCGGTGACGGGCGACCCCTTGCGCCTGCGCCAAATTCTGGTCAACCTGGTGGGCAACGCCGTCAAATTTACCGACCAGGGCGAGGTTGTTGTCGAAGTAGAACTGCAAACCCAACGACCGCGGGAAGTCGAATTGCGCTTTGCGGTACGCGATACGGGCATAGGCATCCCCCCCGACAAACAACAGGCCATTTTCGAAAGTTTTATCCAGGCCGACGCCTCCACCACCCGGCGCTACGGCGGCACGGGATTGGGCCTGGCCATTTCGTCGCGCCTGGCGCAAATGATGGGCGGCAGCATCTGGTTGGAAAGCGAAGAAAACCAGGGCAGTACGTTTTTCTTTACCGTCCTCATGGGCATACCCGAAGAAGACGACGCAATTTTCACCCCCACCACGCTCGCCAATTTGCGCGACTTGCGGGTACTGATCGTCGACGACAACGCCACCAACAGGCGCATCCTCGAAGAGTGCCTGCGCAATTGGCACATGCGCCCAACCGCCGTAGCCGACGGGCGCACAGCCTTGGCGGCGCTGGCGCAGGCGGCGGAGAGCGACCCGTTTAAATTGGTACTGCTCGACGCCATGATGCCCGAGATGGACGGCTTTGCCGTGGCCACCGACATCCAGCAAAACACTAGATTGGATGGCACCATCGTCATGATGTTATCCTCCGCCGACGACAGCGATCACCTCGGCCAATGCAAAGACATGGGCATATCTTTCTACCTGAGAAAACCCATAAGCCAGTCGGACCTGTTTGATGTTTTACAAGAAACCATGGGAAAATTGGCACCCGGCCAACGGCCTGCGGCCGCCGACGACACACCCCCGGAGCGCGCCCGCCCCGCCCTGCGCATCCTGGTGGCCGAAGACAAGAAATTCAACCAGAAAGTAGCCGTCGGCCTGCTGGAACAGCAAAACCACTCCGTTGCCGTGGCCAACAACGGTCGCGAAGCTGTGCAAGCTCTGCAAGAGGAAGTGTTCGACGTGGTCCTTATGGACCTGCAAATGCCGGTGATGGACGGTTTTGAAACGACCGCCGCCATCCGCGCCCAGGAGCGCGAGAGCGGCACCCATACGCCCATTGTGGCGCTGACCGCCCACGCCATGAAAGGCGATCGCGAGCGCTGCCTAGACGCCGGCATGGACGCTTACATAACCAAACCCATTCAACCCGATGAACTCTACGACGCCATTGAGCACGTGTGCCCTCAACCGCTGCGCGCCCACGAGGACATAGATGCGGAAATCCCCACAATAAAATTCGACGAAAGCGGCGTTCTTACCCGCTTTAAGGGAAACGCCAATCTAGTGCTCCAGCTAATAGAACTATTCTTTGAAGAATACCCGCCGGCGCTCCAAGAAATCGAACGCGCCTTGGCAGAACAAGATGCCGGTGCCCTGGCCAAAGCGACGCACGGCCTCAAGGGCCAACTGGCCACACTACACCTGGAAGAGGCGCACCAAATCGCGCTCGAATTAGAACAGATGGGCAAAACAAACGATCTGCGCCACGGCCGTGAGGCGCTGGTGCGTTTAGCTAAAAAAATAGAGGCCGGCAAGCCGGCACTGCACACTTTTTGCCAGCAGCATGCCACCTAACGACCCGCCAAAGCGAGGAGCTCTATATGCCCGCCGTCAACCAATCCATCTGTTTCAACTGTTTTACCGGCAGTGACCATGCGCCCGCAGAAATCATCAGCGCCGCCGCCCGCATCGGCTACAAATCCGTCGAAATGCTCGACCAGCAGCACTGGGACACGGTGCGCCAGCACGGCATGCGAATTGCCATTGTCGTCGGCCACGCCTCCCTGCCCGACGGCCTCAATAAACGCGAAAACCACGACCGCATAGAAGATGAACTTTTGGCCAATATAGACCTGGCGGTGGCCAACGACATCCCCGCCCTCATCTGCTTTCCCGGCAACCGCGAGGGCAAGTCCGAAGAAGAGGGTCGCGACAACACCATTGAGGGGCTGCTGCGCGTCAAAAAAACGGCCGAAGAAAAAAATATCACCCTCTGCATGGAATTGCTCAACAGCAAGGTCAACCACCCCGACTACCAGTGCGACCGCACCCCCTGGGGCGTGGAAGTGTGCCGCGGCGTCGACTCGCCACGCGTCAAGCTGCTCTACGACATTTACCACATGCAGATCATGGAGGGCGACCTCATCCGCACCATTCAGGACAACATCGACTACATCGGCCACTTTCACACCGCCGGCAATCCCGGCCGCAAAGACCTGGACGAGGAGCAGGAGATCTACTACCCCCCCGTCATGCGCGCCATTGCCGCTACCGGCTACAGCCTCTACGTCGGCCACGAGTTCAGACCCAAAGGCGACCCCCTGGCGGCCATGCAGGCGGCCTACGACACCTGCAACATCGCGCCGTAATTACGGCTGCGAGAGATGCGCGGCGGTCTCCTGCACCTCCCGCCGCGCATCTCTCCGGGTGTCGAGATACCCTTCCAGCATGGTGAAGGCAATGCCCTCCACATAGGAGTAGATGCGGCGCAAATAATCGATCAGGTCCAGGTGAATGACGCTACTCTCTAGGGACTCTTGCCGCTGCTGCCGCAGCCGCTCGTAGTGGGTAAGCCGCGAACGCGCTGCAGCTGCACCAGGATCGGCTTTGGCTCGCACCACGCCGTGCGCCGCTTCCGCGTCGTTCTCGTCGAACGCCTGCACGGCCAGGTCAAAGCTATTCAAGACGCTGCGGTGCAGGGCCAGCAGTTCCTCGCGGCCTTCCGCCGAAAAGGCGACTTGCGCCTCGGCCTTTTTGTTCAGCAAAACACCCAGGTCTTTTTTTACTAGATCGCTAATGTGTTCCAGATAGTCGGTGACGTCCATCAATTGGGTGGCGAATTCGGTCTGCTCCTGGCTCAGGTTGCGCCGCGAAATTGACACCAGAAAATCGTTGATCTGCTCGCCCAGGTAGTCGACCTCCTCCTCGCGTTTTGTCACCTTGCCGGCGGTTTCCATATCGCCGCTGACAAACGCCCCCATAATGTCTTCTACCATGCTGCGCACCACCCCGGCCATGCGGCGAATTTCGCCGCGCGTCTGCTCCAGCGCCATCGACGGCACGGCGAGCAAATCGGGGTACAGGTGCATCTCAGTCCACCGGCGCCCGACCGGGACTTCACTCTCTTCCGCGGCTCGGTCCGGCAAAATGTATTCGACCAGGCGCGCCAAAAGCGCGCCAAAGGGCAACAGAATAAGGGTGTTGGCTATGTTAAAAATTGTGTGGGCGTTGGCAATTTGGCGCGGTGTTTCCGCCGCCAGCTTCTCGGCCCCGCTCAGGCCGGCGGCAACCGGCGACACCCGCGTCACCAGTTGCGCCAATTGGTCGATAAACCCCACCCACAAAAGCACGCCAATCAGGTTAAAGAAAACGTGCACCAGACTGGCGCGCACGGCCTCGCGCGGCTTGCCAATGGAGGCCAGCATGGCGGTAATGCAAGTGCCCACATTGGCCCCAAAGATCAGCGCAATGCCGGCCTATAGCGAAATCAGGCCCTGGCTGGCCATGGCGATGACCACGCCGGTGGTGGCCGAAGATGACGGTCTTGACCGCCCGCCGCAGCACGGCGTTGACCTCGGCGTGGGCGATGTCGCCCTCGCGCAAACCGCAATTGGGCCGGTGGTCGTTGGAGGCGATCTCCTCAGTCTTTGAAGGGGTCGTATTCATCCTCCCCTGCCATGGCCACGCCAACGGGCTTGAGCGTGTGCAATATTTTGATTGAGTCGCGGTGGTAATCGAGCACCTCGGGCAGGCGCTTGTAGCAGTGCGGCGACTCGTCGGTGCCGGCGCCGCGCAGTTCCACCCCTTCGCGCCGCACCCAGTCGAGCATCATCTCGCGGCTAATTGCGCCGTCACTGACGCGCTGCGCCTTGCCCTTGCGCCATTTGCGGCGGCCGGCCGCCTTGGTACGCGACATCAGGCGGCCGGCGCCGTGTACGGTGGAGTGGAGCGCTGCGCGGCTCTCGTCGCTGTCGATCCCCTCGGCGATCACCGAAATATCGCCCATCGAGCCGCCCACAAAACTGCGCTGCCCGGGCCAGGCCGGCGTCGCCCCCTTGCGCACCACCCATAATTGGCGTCCTTCAACGCCTTCCTTCCAGGCGAAATTGTGATTATTGTGCACGCTCTCGACAATGCGGGCACCCAGCAATTTAGCCACCTTGTCGCACACCCAATCGCGGCCGGCGTAGGCGTAGCGCCCGGCCAACTGCATGCAGGCGATGTATTCTTGCCCCAGCTGCGAACCCTCGTCGAGTAAGACCGGATCGACGTTTATGCCGTCCTTGCCGCCGCCGGCTTTAATATAGTGCGTGGCCAGCCGGTGCCCCAAACCGCGCGAACCAAAGTGCACACCGCACCAAACGCGCTCCCGCTCGTCGACAAAGAGGTCGACGTAGTGATTGCCCGAGCCGATGGTGCCCAGCTGTTTGCGCGCCATGTCTTTGAGGCCCCGCGCCATCCCGATGTCCCAGGCCGGGTCGTCGTAGAACAGGTCGTCGTCCACTTTCTCCTCGTTGCTGCGGCCCACGCCAAAGGACAGCGCCCCCCAAATATCGTCCATGATATTTTTGATGTTGGCCTTAATCTCCGCCGCCGGCGCGTCCAGCAACACGGCCTTATTGCCGCAGGAAATATCGTAGCCCACGCCCGAAGGACTGACCTTGCCCTCGTAGGCCACCACCCCGCCGATGGGCATGGCGTAACCGAGGTGGTGGTCAGCCATCAGCGCGGCGTGTGCGGCGTCTTTGACGCAGTTTTCGATTTGCGCCACGGCGTTGTCTAGGGGCTCGCCCCACACGGGAACGCCGTGGATTATTTTGTAGGCCATATACTCTTATCCCTGCTGCTTAAAATTAGTAATCCGATCTATTCAAGCAAACATTATGGCCTTTACTGGGAAGAGATTTCATACAATTCGCGTCTCACATCTATGTCAATCGCTGGCCAACGACATGGGCGACGGCCGCTCTTTTCTGCGCAGGGCCTACCATTTTTTTGAATTCACCTCCTTGAGTGTAAACATCCCCTAAAATAGAGGCATGTCATCTTGGAGTTCTCCTGCGTATAT
>CAXGRO010000081.1:0-13524 GCA_964012055.1 uncultured bacterium | reverse complement strand
GAGAATGAGCGTCGAGGTCCCCCCCTGACCGCGTTACAGGCAAACGCCAGCTTTTATCTTTTCAAGACCCAATTAGTATAAGAGAGAAAGTAACAACGACACTTGATCGAACAGATCGCAAACCGTATTATCAAATCGCACAAGTTACTGAGCTATTTCAATGAAATACAGGAGAGAACCATGAGCGACACCCTCCCCCTGCTGCCCACCAGCGTCATCGGCAGTTACGCCACCCCCGGTTGGTTCTGGACCGTCACCGAACAAATCGACCAGGAAAAATACGGACCCTCCGACATCAGAGAAGCCTTTGACGACGCCGTCAACCTGGCCATGCTCGACCAAGAGCGCGCCGGCGTCGACGTCATAACCGACGGCGAAATGCGGCGCTGGTATTTCGTCCAGAGCTTCTACCACCGCTTTGAAGGCCTGGAATCGCGGCCCACCCTCCGGCAAACCGGCGTCTACGGCTACGACAGCGTGCCGCGCTGGTGGCCCACCCAGCGCGTCAAAGTGCCCGAAGGCCTGGGCATTGTCGAAGAGTTCGAATACGCCCAGAAGAACACCAACCGGCCCCTCAAAGCCACCTGCCCCGGCCCCCTCACCCTGACCATCCACATTCAGCTGCGCGACGACAAGGTCTACAAAGATCGCATTGAACTGGCCTACGAATTCGCCGACGTGGTCAACCAGGAACTAAAAGCCCTGGCGGCGGCCGGCGCCGATTTCATTTTCATTGACGAACCGTCCTTTTCCATCATCCCGGGCGGCGACACCAATTGGATCGACCTCTTTAACCACACGGTGCGGGGCGTCGACGCCAAAATCGGCCTGCACATCTGCTTTGGCAACTTGGGCAGCCGCCCGCGCGGCAAGCGCCGCTACGATTGGATGCTCGACGACATCATGCGCGCCGACGCCCAGCAGATCTCCCTGGAATTCGCCAACCGCGAACTCGTCGAACTGGAGCTGTGCCGCGAACTCGCCCAAAAATTCGAAGTCGCCGCCGGCCTCATCGACGTCAAATCCTTCTACATCGAACCCCCCGAAGAAGTGGCCGAGCGTGTGCGCAAAACGCTGGAATACGTGCCGGCCGAAAAGCTGTGGATCACCCCCGATTGCGGCTTTTTCCAATTGCCGCGCTGGCTGGCTTTCCAAAAGATCAAGACCATGGTCAAGGGCGTAGAAATCGTGCGCCAGGAATTGCAAGGTTAAGATTGTCGGTGGAGGTCTCTGCGGACCTCCACGACCAAACCCACCATGACCGTCGGCGACCTCCTCCTCAACACAGCCCAACAATCTCCCGACAAAGAAGCCCTCGTCTACAACGACACCCGGCTCAGCTACGCCCAGCTGGCCGGGCGCATGCAAAACCTGGCCGGCGCCCTGCGCGATCTCGGCCTAGAGCACGGCGACCGCGTAGGCCTGCTGCTCTATAACTCCCACCACGCCTACGAAACCCTGCTGGCCACCGCCCTCGGCGGCCTCGTCTTTGTGCCGCTCAACTTCATGCTCAACAGCCGCGAACTGGCCACCATCGCCAACCACGCCGGCGTGCGCGCCATCGTCACCGAACCCGAACTCTACCCGTCGATCGCCCCCGTCCTCTCAGAGCTTTCTTCCGTGCAACACCTCATCGGCCTAGGCGACGTCGAAAACGCCACCGCCGAGCTCGAAACCCTCACCCAACAGGGACGAGCTCAATCATTCCCGGTCGCCGAAACCGACCTCTTTGGCCTGATGTACACTAGCGGCACCACCGGCCTGCCCAAGGGCGTGATGCTGAGCCATAGCAACATAGTCACCCACGCCCACCACATGGTGCGCGACTATCAAATTAGTGACACCAGCCGCGGTTTCATCGTCCTGCCCTACTTTGTCGGCGCGTCGCTTAACGGCATCGGTTTACCCTGCATCTCGCAGGGCGGTACAGTCTTCATCCTGCGGCGCTTCACCCCCGAAGACTTCCTGCATACCGTCGCCGCCGAGCGCATCACCCACGTCCAGGTGGTCCCCACCCTCATCGTCCGCCTGCTCGATTCCGCCGCCCTGCAAGACGGCGATACCTCCAGCCTGCAAGTCTTTGGCTACGGCTCGGCGCCCATGCCGGTGGACCGCCTCAAAGAAGCCCTGCGCCACTTTGGCCCTGTCTTCGCGCAGATGTACGGGCTCACCGAAACCTGCGCCATGGCCACCAATCTGCGCCGCGAAGACCACGGTTTGCACAGCCCCCAGGTCGAGCGCCTCGCCTCCTGCGGCCGCCCGGTAGAAAACGTTGACGTGCGCATTGTCGACGACCATGGTAATGAAGTGCCCCTGGGCGAAGTGGGCGAAGTGGTAATCCGCGGCCCCACCGTCATGCAAGGCTACTGGGACATGCCCGACGTCACCGCCGAGTCCGTCAAAGACGGCTGGTTCCACTCGGGCGATCTGGCCTACCGCGACGCAGACGGCTACATATTCCTCACCGACCGCAAGAAGGACCTCATCATCACCGGCGGCTTTAACGTCTACCCCAAAGAAATAGAAGAAGTCCTCTACACCCACCCGGCCGTCTTCGAATGCGCCGTCATCGGCATGCCCGACTCCGAATGGGGGGAAGCCGTCAAAGCCGTGGTGGCGCTGCGGCCCAACGCCCAAACCTCCGCCGCCGAACTGATGGATTTCTGCCACCAGCACCTCACCCGCTTTAAACGCCCCACGTCCGTAGAATTTGTCGAAGAGATCCCCCGCAACCCCTCGGGCAAGGTGCTCAAACGCCTGCTCCGCCAACCATAACGTTCAACAAGGACAAACCCACCATGATTCTCGACCTCTTGGAAAACGCCGATCATTACACCCCCCTCAACCCCGGCTTCGCCAAAGCCTTTGCATTCCTCAGGCGCCCCGACCTGGCCGACCTGCCCGAAGGCAAACACGAAATCGACGGCGACCGCGTCTACGCCATGGTAGTTAAAGCCCCGGGCCGCTCCAAAGCAGAAGCCCTGCTCGAAGCCCACAGAGACTATATCGACATCCAGCTGGTCTTGTCCGGCACCGACGAAATGGGCTGGAAACCCATCTCCACCTGCGTAGAACCCCAGGGCGACCACGACCCCGAAACCGACGCCCGCCTGTTCTCCGACGCCTCCGACGCCTCGGTTGCAACCGGCCCCGGCGCCTTCGCCATCTTCTTCCCCCAGGACGCCCACGCCCCCAACATCTCGTCCGGCGACCTCCACAAAGTCGTCGCCAAAGTCGCCCTCGACCAGGGTTAAGTGCAGCGCCCCCAGCGCAAATAACGTGCATATGGCCGTTGGATCCGGGGGTGGCGGTTTTACCGGCGGTATTTGTATAGGGAAGGCAAAAAAGGCGGCCAGGACTCACATTCAAGAGCTATTTTCTATAACGATCTATCGCAGTATTTTACTACGTCACGGAGATCGTCGGGGGTGGGGGTAGGTCTCAGAGCGGATTTCAAAGGCCTTGTCCGCAGGACAGCGGGACAGGGCCTTTGACCTCGGAGCCCGGCAGGAGCCGGGCGAGAATGAGCGAGAGACCTACCCCCACCCCCGACGATCGTCCATTACAACACCACCACTCCACTAACCAAGAAACCTCTCCTCCTTGCCCTCCACCCCCAAACAAACCACCGACCTCTGGGCCATCCTAGCCGCTTGCCTAGCCACCACCCTGGGCGGCACCATGGTCGTAGGCACCCGCTTAGTCGTATCCCAAACCGACCCCTTCACCATGGCCATCTTCCGCCTCGGCATCGCCACCCTCTGCCTCCTCCCCGGCGCCTACTTAACCCCCAGCCCTCCCATGTCCAAACGCGACCTCGCCGGCATCGCCGCCCTGGGCATCATGTTCTTCGCCTTCTTCTCCGCCGGTCTCGGCTTCGCCCTGCAATCCACCACCGCCGCCCGCGGCGGCCTCATCATGGCCGTCATCCCCATCCTCACCATATTCGTCGCCCGCCTCCTGGACTACGAACACCTCAGCAAAGAAAAAATCCTGGGCGCGCTCTTATCCTTCGCCGGCGTCGGCGCCGTGGTGACAACAGATGTACTGGGAAATAAAAGCGATATCCTGAAGGGAGACGCGATCATGCTGGTGATGATCGTCCTGGCCGCCTTCTTCAACGTGCTCAGCCGCCCCTACTTGCAGCGCTACGCCCAAATACGCGTCATCGCCCTGCTCATGGGCAGCGGCTGGCTGGCCCTGACCGTCTGCAGCTATGCCGCCGGCTGGACTGATCTTAGCCCCACCCTCGACCGCGCCGGCTGGATAGGTTTACTCTACATCGGCACCATCGCCGGCGCCGTGCCCATGTTCCTCTACCACTGGGCCCTGGGCCGCATAGAGGCGGGCCAGGTGGCCGTGTGCAACGCCATCAGCCCACTGTCGGCGGCCCTGTTCGGCGTATTGATCCTCTCCGAACCCCTGTCCTGGCACCTCGCCGTCGGTTTAGTTCTGGTAATAGGTGGGGTGTATCTGGTGAGCTGGCGCGGCTTGCGACAAATCGCAAAACTGCCGCAAGAACGCACCTCACCCTAAGGCAAATCCGGTATCTCTATTTGCTGCGGCCGCCCGCTGTGCACCGCTTCAATCAATTTTTCCACCAGCAGCGTCGACACCAGCCCCACCCGCGCCGACGCCTCGGGCTGCACCCCGCTGCGGATCGCCTCAATTAACACGGGCAAGCGCGCGTGCGCCTCCGGCTCCAGCGTTTCGCTCTGCGATTGGTCGGGTCCGGCAAACGTAACCTTGCTAAAGTGCTCGTAGAGCACGGCGCTGTGCTGGCCGTCGCAAAATTCAAAAAACCACTTGGATACCACATCGTTAAACCCCGCATCGCTCATCAAAAACGTCGCCACCGACCCGTTGGCAAAGCGCACCGTCGCCGCCGCCGTATCCACCAGATCATCGCTGCCCAACTCACCCGGATGAGTAACCTGCCCACCCGTGGCGTAGACCTCCACCGGATCGCTCCCGTGTATCCAACAAAGCAAATCCAGCGCGTGCACCCCCACGTCAAAGAGCGGCCCGCCGCCCTCCTCGGGATGCCAGCGCCAGCGCGTCAAATCCGCCGGCCCCATCATGCACTGCCCGTGACTCACCTTGGCCGCCCCCAGCCGCCGCTTAATCTCCCGCGCCGCCCCCGAAAAGCGAATGGAAAAATTGATCATCAAGCGCACATCCGCCTCCTTCACCGCCGCCGCAATGCGCAAACAATCCGCCGCGCTCATCGCCATAGGTTTTTCTAGGTACAAATGCTTTCCGGCCTCACAAGTCGCAATGGCCAACTCGGCGTGCGACTGATGCGAGGTGGCAATCGAAACAATATCCACCTCGGGATCCGCCAATATCTCCTGTGGATCCGTCGTGTGGTACACTCCCCCGTACTCCTCCTTGACCTCCGCCGCCGACTCCTCCACAACGTCACAAAAACCGCGCACCACAATCTCTGGTTCATCCACCGCCCGCAGCGCATGCCCCCTACCCGCTCCTCCACACCCAATGAGCCCCCACCCTAAAGTGCTACCTGTATCACTCATATCATTCTCCTTTTCTGTCTATAAGGCTGGAAGAATAATGGGAACGAAGAAGTGCGTCAAGCAACTCTATAAGAGCCAGTACCAAAAGTACCTAGCAATCTAACGCAGACATTTACGTCCTCGGAGGTCAGAGGTAGGGGACCGTCCCAGAGCGGATTTCAAAGGCCCTGTCCGCAGGACAGCGGACAGGGCCTTTGACCTCGGAGCCCGGCAGGAGCCGGGCGAGCACCGAAGGTCCGCGAATGTCGCAGACATTCAGCGCCATGAGTGAGGGACGGTCCCCTACCCCTGACCGTCCCTAAACAAGCAAACCCCTATATTAAAGATGTAATGGTGGAATTTCAGAAAAACGAAACAAAAACCTACCCGTACAAATGCCCCACATACTCCTCATAGCCGTTGTACAAAAGCGTAGGCCTCTTCTCCTGACTCCCCAACATCCACTCCCGCTTTTGCGACCACCGCGGATGCGGCACATCGGGATCGACATTGGCCCAAAACCCGTAATCCTGCGGCACCAGCACATTCCAAAACGTCGCCGGCTGCTCGCTGGTAAACTCGATGCGCACAATCGACTTGATACTCTTAAATCCGTACTTCCAGGGCACCACCAAACGAATGGGCGCCCCGTGCTGCTTGAGCAGTTCATGGCCGTACATGCCCGTGGCCAACAACGTCAACTCGTTGGTCGCCTCCGCCATCGACAACCCCTCAGTATAAGCCCAGGGCAAACCGGGCAATTCGTCCTGCCCCTTGGCCTCATCGGGCTTCAAAAAAGTGGTCATCTTCACAAAGCGCGCCGCCGCCAGCGGCTGCACTTCGTCGATGAGCGCCTTCATGGGAAAACCGGTCCACGGCACCGCCATGGCCCAGGCCTCCACACAGCGGTGGCGATAGAGCCGCTCTTCCAAAGGCATTTTGCGCACCAATTGGTACAAATCGTACACTTTTGGATTCTGCACCAGCCCGGCGATTTCCACCGTCCAGGGTTCGGTGGTAAACGAATCTATCCAGCGCCATACCTGCTTGGTGGTGGTGAATTCAAAATAATTGTTGTACAACGCCGCCGCGTCCTCCGGCGTCAGCGGCCGATCTAAAGTGGCAAAGTCCGGATTGAGCGGCGCCGGATAAAGGATGGTCTCATCGCGGGCTGCCTCGGCGCTATTTATGCCGGAGGCCGCGCTTCGCTCTGCAGGTATTTCTTCCTACACGGGCGACAACACCGTCCCGGCATCGCCGCTGCACCCCGCCAGCACACCGGCCACACTCAGCCCCGTATACCCCATAGCTTTGAGGAATTTGCGGCGGTTGAGGTAAACGTTTTCCGGGGTCGCTTCGCGCTCTGGAATTTCCCACTTTCGGCGCGGCATATATCTACTCCTCAAAATTGCACAACCAAATAAGGTCCAATCTGATGAACGCCAAAAAACAAACCGAGTTCCAGCCCCACCCCATTTTCACGATCTTAAAAAGATCGCCATTCTCTCCCAAGATACCAGCAAAAAATGCAAAGTACTTGGGACAATCCACAGATTGACTATATTTTCAAATAGTCCAGAAACAAAAAGGATATAAACATGAGCAAGAAAGTAAAGGGGTTATTAATCGGCGCGCCGCTCATTGCAATACTGCTCGCCGTAATCGCCAACCTCTATACGGCGCCACCCGAAGACCACATGAGCCGGCTGCGCCAACTGAACCTGCCGGCAGACGGCCCCCAGCTTTTCGCCACCCTGCTGCGCGAAATCCCCGAAGTCGTATCCGAAGTGCCCTGCGTCTGTTGCGACAAAGTGCTGGCCGAATGTTACCAGGGCGCCTGCCCGCCGTCGTGAAAACCGTGCAATAACGAAGGCCGTGACGCCTTCGCATGGTACGTGCAGGGAAAAAACATCGAAGAAATTAAAGATCTGATCAAAGCCAAGTATTTCTGAACCGAAAATCTTTAGCCAGACGCGGAGCCGCATATGTTAACTCAAGAGCAAGTCGACTTCTACCGCACCAACGGCTACGTCACCGTCGCCAACGTCTTCCCCGCCGAGCAGATGGCCGAACTGCGCCAGGTCACCGACGAGTTCGTCGAAAAGTCGCGCCAGGCCACCCAGCACACCGAAGACTTCGATTTAGAACCCGGCCACACGCCCCAAAACCCGCGCCTGCGCCGCCTCAAAAGGCCCGAGCAACAACACCCGACCTACGACCGCGTCTTTCGCGACGCGCGCGTCCTCGACATGGTGGCCCAACTCGTGGGCCCGTCCGTGCGCCATTTTGGCGGCAAGCTCAACATGAAATCCGCCGGCTTCGGCAGCGCCGTGGAATGGCACCAGGACCACGCCTTTTGCGCCCGCACCAACGACGACGTGCTGGCGGTGGGCGTGCCCCTCGACGACATGGACCAGGAAAACGGCTGCCTGCTCGTCGTCCCCGGCTCGCACAAGGGCCCCATCTACAGCCACTACCAGGACGACATTTTTGTCGGCGCCGTCTCCGAGCCCAACTTTTCACCCCAGCCCGTCGTTCCCGTCGAACTCAAAGCCGGCGACATCTCCATTCACCACGGCCGCCTGCTGCACGCCTCCAAACCCAACACCAACCCCACCCGCTCGCGCCGCCTCTACCTGCCGCAGTACTGCGCCGCCGACGCCTGGCCCATAAAAAGCTTTCCCACCGACATGGACACCTTTAACGCCGACATGATACGCGGCGACGCGCCCGCCGAACCGCGCTACAGCGAAATACCGCCTATCCCCGAGCCCGAGACGATACACCCGGGGCGCGGCGGTTCCATATACGAGAGCCAGACCCAGTTGCGGCAGCGCACCCTGGAGGAAACCAGAACAGCCTAAAATCCACCCGCACCCAACTCGTGTCTTTCGACAATTTAATCGACCAAGCCATGGCGGCCGTCGCCGCCGCCGCGCCCAAAGCCGCGGCCGACCCCACCCGCCCGCTCTACCACTTTAGGCCGCCGGCGCAGTGGATGAACGACATCTGCAGCGCCTTTTATTACCGCGGCTACCACCACATATTTTACCAGTTCAACCCCTGGACCGACAAACACCCCGGCGCCGTACCCGAACACGGCACCGGTTGGGGCCACGCCCGCAGCCCCAACCTGGTGGACTGGGAATTTCTGCCGCCCGTCCTCCTGCCCTCTCCCGCAACGCGCGACTGCCTGGTCGCATCGGGTAGCGCCATGATCAGGGCAGATGGCTCGCCCATCATTCTGTTCACCCACACGCCCATCGACTTCCCCCAACACAAGCGCGAGCAATGGGCCGCCGAGCCCCTAGACGAAGACCTGCTTTCCTGGCGCCGCCTCGACATCGGCCTGGCCGCCGGCCTCAACGGCGTGCCCGCCGATATCAAACCCATCTGGACCGACCCCTTCCTCTTTAGGACCGGCGACGGCGTCTTCGCCACTTTCAAGGAAAGCAACGGCCTCATCTGCCAGGCCCAAAACAACCAGCTCACCGCCTGGAAAGCCGTGGGCCACATCCAAGGCGCCGACGGCGAATGCCCCAACCTATTCCCCTTCGAAAACCGCTTCGTCTTAATCCGCTCCACCTACCCTATCAGCTACCTCGTCGGCGACTTCGAATCTAGAGAAATCGCCTTCCACGCCGAGCGCGATCCACAGATAATGGATTACGCCTACGGCGACGAAGAAATCCCCTACGCCCTCATGGCTCGCGGCCTCTACGGAACCACCTCTTCACCGATGCGCACAACCGCACCGTCTTGCTGGGCTGGATCAGCGGTTTTAAAATGGACCGCGGCTGGGACGGCTGCATGTCCCTCCCCCGAATCCTCACCCTGGACGACGACCACCGCCTCGTGCAAACCCCGCTCCCCGAACTGGCCACCCTGCGCGACGCCCACACCCGCATCGACCACCTGGCGCTGGACAGCGAAGCCAAAATGATCGAAAACGCCGACGACACCACCCTCGAAATCGTCGCCGAGCTAACCCCGGGTAATGCCACTGCCTGCGGCTTAAAAGTCCGCTGCTCCCCCAATGGCCAGCACGCCATCACCTTAGCGCACACGGGCTCTACTCTAAACGTCGCCGGCACCGAAGTCCCGCTAACTACAGCCGACCAAAAAAATCTCCGCCTCCACATCTTCCTCGACCGCTCGGTCATGGAAGTTTTCATCGGCGCCGGCCACCAGGCGGTCACCCGCGTCATCTATCCGCGCCAAGACGACGTCCACATCCAGTTCTTCGCCACCAACGGCACGGCCACGCTTTCTTCTTTAGATGTGTGGCAGATGAAACCTATTTGGTAAGATGTCTGTTTTTAAATGGCGTTTGCCTGGGACGCGGCATGAGCAAGGGACCATCCCCTTACTTACCGTCCCACCCCAAGCTCCCCCCCATAAAAACACCGTAAACAAATTGCCTCCAAAGCCCCTAGAATATATCTTCATTAATATCAAAACAAACTGTATTCTCCAATGTCGACCCACAAACCCACCAAAACCCAACAACTCCTCCTTCTCGCCCTCACCACCGCTTGGGCCGGTGCCTGGACCCAAAAGCAAGGAGGGTATTACCTCAAACTCGCCGCCAATTCCCTAGAAGCCCACAGCGATTTTGACGCCGACGGCAAACGCGTGACCAAACCGGCCATGGGCGAACTGCAAGATTTTAACATCGCCGCCTACCTCGAATACGGCCTGCGCGACCGCCTCACCCTAGTCGCCGCAACGCCCTACAAACGGCTCTCCGACAAACGCACTTTTGCCACCAGTATCGGCCGCGAGCGCGACAGCCACCTGGCCGACCTCGAGGTGCGCTTGCGCTGGCGCCAGCAGCCCGCCGTGATTTCGCTGGCCGCCGGCGCCAAAATCCCCCTGGGCTACAAAATCCGCCAGGACAGCAACGTACCGCTGGGCACCGACGAAGTCGACGCCGACGTCCGCATTCTTCTGGGCCGCTCGCTCTACCCTGTCCCGGCCTACACCACCGGGGAGTTTCGGCGGCGCGGCGGCACCTTTAGCGACGAAATATTTACCGCCCTAGAAGGCGGTATCTCCTGGCGGCGCTTTCTCTTCAAGATTACGCTATCGAGCGTGCACACCTTGGGGTCTTGCAACTCGGCGGGCCAGGCCGGCTTAATTGGCGATCAGAACATATTTAAAGTGTCGCCCGGCGTTATCTACCGCCTTAGCGAGCGCGTTGAAGCAAATCTGGATCTCTTCCACATCGCCTCCGGCTGCAACACCACAACCGGCAACACCCTGTCGCTGGGGTTGGCGCTCAAACATTAGAATCGCCGACTTTGGAAAAAGTCGATTTTGCCATATCAATACAGTGGACATTTTTTGACAAAAAATGTCCACTGTATTGTAATTTGAGAGATATAAAAATAATCTACCCATGAGCTCAACCGACTCAAGTACAGAACCGGACCAGGTCTTCCTGTGCCGCGACGGCGACGCGCTTTGCCTGGGCAACCGCCGCGTCGAACTCGTAATCGACGCCCACAACGGCCATTTTCGCCACATCCGCAACCGCCAGACCGGCATCGAGCACAAGCGACCCGACGACGGCGTATGGCCGTTTGGCATCACCGTCGGCACACGCGACCAACCGCAGCAGATGCGCGCCGAAATCCGCGCCGGCGCAACACAGGAAATGACCTATAGTTTTGCAGCGGCGCCGGCAGGGAGCCAACAGCTACAACTCGTCTATCCCATGCTGGTGGATCAGAAAACTGGGGAGCCCACCGGCGTCGGCCTGGGCGTCACCATCGAATTGCTGCCGGATCGGGATTACTTCTCCATCCGCGCCGAGATCGCCAATGGAGGGCCCTGGTGGCTGACCCAGTTCTACGCCGGGCGCGGCGCGTTGCACACCGGAGACGCCTCGCGCCAGGGCGAATCGGTGTGGATGCCAACGCGCGGCGGGGCGAGCTATGAAGAATTTTCGCATACAACCCTGGGCCAACCCACCTACGGCTGGGGGTGGACCGACTACTCGGGCGCGCGCGGCGGCATCGGCATGGCCTATATCAACCGCCAGGGGATCCAGTGGTGTTTTGATTGGGACAAGACTGAGGCCGGTCTCTCCACTTCCTGGCGGCTCTTCGACCTGAGTGGCTACTGGCACTTTGAATCGCTGATGAACGAGGCACAAAAAAAACTGCGCATCCAACCTCTCGAACCGGGCAACACCTTTGTCACCGACGAGTGGCTGTTGATCCCGCACGCCGGCGACTGGCACCGCACCGCAGACGTCTATCGCCAGCACTTCAACGAAGCGTTTGCAGGCGACGGCCGCACCTGGGACGCGCTACCGCAAAAGGCGCGCGAGCTGGATATCTACGTCGGTTTCTGGATCGCCGAAAACCTCATTGGCAACAGTTACCCCCGCCAGCTGTACAACCACCTCGATACCGTGGCGCCACAAATGGAATCGTTTCTCCGGGAAGTGGGCGCCGACCCCGGCCACGTCGGCGTCGGGCTGACCTGGTTCCACTCCCAGGTAGGGCGCTACCCCGATTTCTTTCCCGTCTACGAGCCGGCCGGCGGCGAAGTCGCTTGGAACGCGATGATCCAGGCATTGCGCCGCCTGCAAGTGAGCTTCATCGGCGGTTATACGCACCTATCGTACCACCACCCGGCGGCCCGGTATTATGTACCCGAAGCAGACGTCCAGGGCACCGTCCCCTGGGTCAACTCGACCGTGGGCGACCGCGCCTGCGTAGACAACGCGGCCTGGGCCGCCCTGTGGCGCGACCAGCTCATTCCGGCCTACCGCGACCACGGGCTCGACATGGTGTTCATGGACGAGGGGCATTTCCCCTGGGGAACGTGCACGGCGAGCGGCGCGGCCCATTTGCACGGGCCCAGTGCCGTCGGCATTCTTGCGGCCAACACGCGCGGCGTGCTGCGCTTGCACCAACTATTCCACCAGGGGTTGGGGCCGCAAAGCCTCATCATGACCGAAGGCTCCGGCGACGTCACCGGCCGCTGGGCCGATCTGCACTTCGCCTACCGCAGCGACCCTTCCATCGCCTACACGCTGCCGGCGCGCCGCTACGGCAGGGTCTTGCAGGCCCTGCACGCCGGCAACGCGCCGCAAGAACGCACCGCAGCCTTGCCCCAACTGCGCAGCGAAATCAACACCATGCTCGCCGCCGGCCAATTCGCCAGCGTGGTGCTGCAGCACGATCAGCCGCTGCAAGGCCTGGCGGAACTGCGGCGTTTTGGCGAAATTCGCCAGCGTCTACGCGTCGCCAACGCCCCCGGCTACCCACAGGGTTTTCGCCACACCGTGGGGCTGACCGTCACCGACCCAAATCTGCTAGCCACTGCTTTTGCAGACGCCGCCGGCATCACGGTCGTATATTACGCCGAGGCCGACGTTGGCGCCGAGATCCAATTGGACGCGGCGCAACTGGGGCAGGCAAAAATCGGCCGGCAGACGCGGCCCGTGGAGTTGCAGCAAGGCATGCTCGACTTCTGGGTGGTACGCCGGGAAGAATGACCACCCATTCACCCACTCCAACTACCCCATGAGCAAACTCTACCACACCGAGAGCGGTCACTCCGTCCCGACCCTGGCCGAGGAACTGACCACCTTCCGACGCGCCCGCAAAAAACTCGACCTCCCCCCTACCCAATCCCCGGCTAAACTCTATTTCATGGCCCGCGCCTGGCCGGGCTCCCAACTGCCCATCCGGCTTTCGGTAAACGGCACCGAGCTGGCGCCGGTGTCTCCCGAATTCGAAGTCCACTGGTGGTGCACCGCAGCCATCGACCCCAATCTACTCGAAGAAGGCGAAAACATCATCGAGTTCTGGTGCGACGCCCGGCCGATGAACGCCTGGGCGCTGGCCATCGAGCCGGGCCACGCCGAGCCAGGCAGCTTTATCAGCGACGACGGCGGCGCCACCTGGCGCAACCACCACATGTGTTACCTCAACGCCGTCCGCGGCGAATACCTGGTGCGCCTGCGCCTCGCCGAAGGCGACGACCCGCC
>CAXGRO010000080.1:0-13540 GCA_964012055.1 uncultured bacterium | reverse complement strand
AAGATACCAACCTCGGAATGCGGCACTTTTTTGTCAAAATCTGTCCGAACCATTGCTAGATGGGAATTGAGTTCAAAATAGGTTTGGCGCCTTTTGGCAAGATGATTTTTTTCATATCCTGATTCACTCAATGACCGTGAGGAATGGGGTGTTATTTTGCGCTACGTATTCATTAGTCATGGGGTGCATTCTTTTTTTGCGCGGAGAGATCGTACGTCAAATAGAGATCGCCCTCCGCGTCTGGGCCGTCGTCGCGATCCACAAAGCCCATAGATCTGAAGAACGCCAGGCTCTTTTGGTTTCTAGGCCGGACCGACACCTCGAAAGTATCGCAATGGGAAGAAGCCGCCAGTCGGTTGATTATACGCTGGACTACGGCGAGGCCATATCCCTTGCGGCGGCACGCCGGGTTGATTACCAGAGCCATACTTCCCAGGCGGTCTTCAAAGCCGAACAGTACATACGCTACGGGTACATCCCCATCGTACGCCAGGCATTTATTGTATTGGGAGTCTACGGAGTCTACGTAATCTACAAACTTAGGCGTCGGCTCTTCGACCCAATTGCTGTCCTCATCTTCAAACCAGGGATGGATAGTTGCGATGTGAGACTTGGTGAAGTCGACGAAGTTTAAAGAGTCTGGATTTATCATAAACGGTCTCCAAACGAATGGGTACCAGGCGGCAGTGGTGTTGGTCTCAGTGGCATAATCCGTCTGCCCCGGCCGGACGCGACGATTGAGGTCCTACTTTGCCGGCGGCTCCGGGAGCAGAACGTCCCCTTCTAAGGTCGTACACTTAAACGCAAAGGCCCACCCCCCGTGATTGGAGCCGCTTTCGTTTGACAGGGTCAGGGCGAGCGTATTCTCTCCTGCTACCAGCGATATTTCGATGACCTTAGAGCGAAAGGCAGAATGACCACCGAGGGCGATCGGGTCAGCGCCGTTGACGGCAATCTCCAGGTTGTCGTCCCAGGCCAATTGCAGGGAGGCCGTGGTGGCGCGTTGTGCCCGAACGACGCATTGCGCAAAGCCCACTACGCCCTTGTAGTGCGCCCCCACGCCGCGCCCCGTGGGGTGAAAGCTGTGGTTGAAGTCGACAAAGCCGTGGTGCGGTCGGCTCGCAATCCACGACAGCTCTTCTATGTTTGTTTGGTGCAGGGCGTCGCGCTCGACGGGCCCGGCGAGCAGCCAGCCACCCCGGTCGGGTAGCGCTAGGTCGCAGGCGCCGGCCGGCAGCTCTGTTTCGGGCAGCAATTTATCGAAACCCGGCATTTCGAAAAACGGGCGCACCGCCCCCTCCTGATACCAGTACACCGTGGAGCAGATGTCGTTTTGCATGCTGCCGAAGCGGAATTGAATGGACCGCTCGTATAGAATGGCGTCCTGGTCGTAAAAGCGGTAGCCGACGAGGCGCGGTGCCGGGCGCGCCAGCCCTTGATCGTCGTGGGTGTAAAACGGCATGCCTTCGTAGAGGTGCGAGTCGACCGGGTGCAAATTGCCGCCGTAGCCGCTGCCAAAACAGTCCTCGCCGCCGATGCCGCGGATAAAGGCCGGGTGTTGTCCCTCGCCGTCGATGTAGATATTGTCCGCCCCGCCGTGACTCCAGCGGTCGTCGTCGTCGAGCAGGCGCACGCCGTAGGCAAACCCCAGCAATTGCCCCGGCCCGTCGGCGTCTAGTAGCATAAAATCCTCGCCGTAGGAGCGCGCCGGCATTTCGCGGCGCCAGCGGGCGCAAAAGCGGCGTTGTTCGGTCATGGCTTGATCTGGATAGCGGTGCCAGTCGGTCATGAAGGTGGCGGCGGTGCCCCCCGGTGCGGCTTCGAGTTCGACCCGGGCCGATTGGGCGAATGGCATGGGGAAGTAGCAGTTGTAGCCGCTCCACGCTTTGACCGAGAGGTATTTGCTGTTGATGTCGTAATAGCCCTCGCCGTGCATGACGCCAAAAAAATCGCCGACCGGCGCCTCGACATAGGGTGTGGTTTGGTCGTCGAAGTAGATGCGCAGGATGGCCTGGCGGCTCGACGCCGGCCTTCTCTGGGGGCGCTCGAGGACTAAGAATAGGTGACGGATACAGCCCGCCCCTTCGAGTTGGGCGAGGGTTTTGCGCTCGCCGGCGCCGATGCGGGTGACGATGCTGACGCGGTCGGGGACGGCGCGTTTGGGCAGGTTTAGGTCCATAGCATTGCTTTCTTCAGGTTGTAGACTGACTGGGGTACGATATTTCGAGAACTACGACCTCTCCATCGGCGGTAAAGGGACCGTGTACCTCTCCCGGAGGTCTGCTGGCGTAATAACCGGGTTCGAGCCACAGGTCAAATGCCGCGTCGTATAAACGCCCTGAGACCACAAAATCTCTTCGGGATAATCGTGGCTTTTGGGGCCAAAAGATTCCGTCGAATAACCGCTCTTGAATCGCGTCAATCTGGTATAGTCGCCAGAATTTGGGTCTGCGGCCAAAGTCAGTTGCGCTAAATTGCCATTTGACCCTTCTATCACTTCCCACTGGCCGGCGTGCTGCGCGGCTAGGGGATTCCAATAGGTTTTCGTCGATTTCATGATTATTTCCTCGCGCAGATTAGTAATAAAATTACTCCACCACCCTGCTCACACCGACCAGGTTATCGCCCCGCCGCACGCGGGCGCCGCGCGCCTGGGAGGGCACGAACCCGTCTGCCGTCGACACCACCGCCAGCGGCGGCTCGTCGATGCGCTCGAAGTCGTGCATGTACCCCACCGTTTGCCCCCGGCTCACCGGCTCGCCGCAGGTCACCAGAGATTCAAAATGGCCGTCAAACGGCGCCGTCATGGCAGCGGCGCTGGCGACCAGGTGCTGGCTGCCGTCGGCGTGGTGGTCGATCGGCGCAATCTCACCCTCCAGTTGATTGTGGCGTATGGCCGCCGCCAGCACGCACTGGCGGGCGTAGCGCACGCCGTTTTGGTCTGCCATGCCGCCCCAACCCAGCTCTGAGCCAAAGGTCATTTTGCCGAGGCGCCCGGCGTCGTCGATGAGCAATCCCGGGGCGGCACCCGGTTCGCCGCGCTCGATTCTAAAGGGGGCGCCCGACCAGCGCGCGATCTCTTGGCGTTGGGCGTTTTCCAAAGGGTCGCTGGCCGGGGTGAAGCTGACGTAGTGGGCTGTGCGGATGATATCGCCGCCGGAATGTATGTCGATCACAATGTGGACGTGCGGCCAGATGCGGGCGCGGACGAAGGCGGCGATCTGGTGGGTGATGGTGTCGGGCGCTGGGTTGGTGTCGTCGTATGGAACGAAGAGCCGGTTGAGATTGAGCCCGTCGTCGGCGTTGAGCACGGGGACCAGGACGATGCGGCCGCGCACGTCGTTGGGGTTGATCTGGCCCATGATATGTTTGATGGCCAACGGCCCCTCGTATTCGTCGCCGTGCATGGCGCCGAATGCGACCAGGCCACGGCCTTCCGCAGCCTGAGGTCCGACGAATACGCTCAAGGGGATGCGGTATACAGACTCGGCGTCTCCCGTCAGTACGACCCAGTAGTGGCGCTGGCCCGACGACTGTAGATCGAGCTCGGCGGGTTCTACTTCTCGTCGTTCCATGCTCTGCTCCTGGAAAGTGTTGTACTAATCTCTGGAGAATGTATGACCCTCTTCAACCTCCCAGGGGAATAGGAAGTCGGCTGAAGCGGGCGGGATGTGCTCGGTAATGCCCACCCACTTGAAGCCCTTGGCGACTTAGGCGCGAACGACCTCCTCCAGTGAGGAATCTTTCGCATCGCCAAATTCTTTGCTGTGCCCTCCGTGGACGGACACCAGCGCGGTGGGTGTGGGATTAGTTTTTGTCATCTCCATCCTTTGACAAGTCCAACCAAAAGTGAATGCTTCTTTCGACTTCTTTAAAACCAATGGATTGGTGAAAGTGGCGACTGCTTATGTTATCCGGCTCGGTGTCGCTCGCCAACTCTGTTGCGTTCACCCGCTGAGCCAGGCCGCGGACCAACGCAGCGCCGACCCCGGCGCGCCGGTGCTGCGCCGAGACGAATATGCCTTCGACGTACCAGATGGGTCGGTTGGCGGCGCCGGGGACGTAATCTTGCCTGAGCTCCGCCTCGATAAACCCGACCGCCTTGCCGTCGAGAAAGGCAACCAAGGTGAGCGCATTTCCCTTTTTGTACTCTTTTTGGTAGCGCTCGTAGTCGCCGGCATTTTGTTCGGCGTCGCAGTCGTCCCACAAGTCCCGACGCATTTTCGACCCCGTGCATGTGGGGTGGGCGCAGCCCCAAGGCGCGTAAGCGCCGCAGCGTAAATGGATCTGTAGAGTGATGGGTTCCCTCAGCTCTTTTCTTGGTTTAGCAACTGCATCTCTAATCGTGTACGGATCGGCATGCAGACGATGTACGCGATGAAGAGACCATAGAGCACCGTCAAGATGCAGACCCGGAGACCCGATTGCCAAGTAGCTGGGGCGCCGAAGACGCCATCTTCCAGCATAATTACCAATCCAAATATTACCCCGATCCAACCTATCACTTGGGCGTAGATGGCAACGCGTCGATAAAACTTCTCTGCTGCCTGAATGTCTGTAGCGGAGGTCCGCCTCGTGGTGAACCAAGCCCCAAACCCAATAGCAACCGCATGACGGATCTCTCCCAGCGAGAAACTCGTCAGTATCAGCTCCGGCGTGCCTACGACAACAAATGTATATGCCAGTGGATCAACGATGAGAGAAAGGTTTGGTCCCAGGTCGACGAGAAAGATGCCGATGAGAAGAAGCAGTCCGATCAGTGTGGTAATATGCATGGCGACAGTCTCCAAAAAAAATGTTCAGAAAGATCACGTCGGTGTATTACCAGTGAGCCCCCAATGAGATACCTCAATTCTATCCAGAGATCAAGAATCGGGCTGACACGGTCCGATAGATCAAGGAGGGGCGAGTGCAATTCATTCCATGACCGATAACTTAGATATTTCTGCTGCACGGCAGAAATACCGCCTTCTATAGCATATTTCCCGCCCTGGCGCAGCCCTCTTTAACATCCCATTATTTGAAGATTGGCCCGGCGAAATACAGTGTCAAGACGCAAAATCTTGACTTTAAGCGGCGAGACTCTATTTTTGTAATTCTATGCAAAATCAGCAGATAGGTCGAAAGCAGCCGCCGCACACGCCGCCCGGACGCGCCGGCGACACAACTCTTATACTTCCCTGAATGTCTGATACCACGCCCCGCGTCGTACTCGGCCTCAACGGCTGGTCGGCCGCCTCAGAGCGCACTCAAATCCACGAAGCCGGCGCCGCCCTCGTTGTCGACGGCCGGGTGGTCGCCGCCGTCAACGAAGAGCGCTTGAGCCGCACCAAGAACGACGGCCACTTTCCGCACCAGTCCATCGACGCGGTGCTCGAGATGGCCAACCTGCGCGTCGGCGACATCGACCTGATTGCCGCCGCCGGCTTTGACGCCCCCGAACACGGCCAGCGCATCTGCCACTATTTAAAAGAGACCTTTTCCGAAGTAAAATTTTTCGCCCCCCGCCGCCTGGGCGGCGCCCTGCGCGACCGCCTTTTGCGCCGCCGCCGCCAGATGCCGGCCTGGGCCAAAAACGCGGCCGTCGATTTTATCGAACACCACCAGGCCCACGCCGCCAGCGCCTACTACACCTCGCCGTGGGACGAAGCGACCGTGATCACCGTCGACGGTGTCGGCGACGATTTGTGCGCCTCGGTCGGCCGCGGCCACAACGGCAAAGTGGAGCGCCTCTACGGCTGCAACGGCTATTATTCGCCCGGCGTGTTTTATAGCGCCGTCACCTTGGGATTGGGTTATAAGAAGAACCGCCACGAGGGCAAGATCACCGGTTTGGCGGCCTACGGCGACCCGCAAGTACACCTGGAGGAGTTCCGCCGGCTCATCCAGTACCAACCCGAAAAGCGCCGTTTCTTCGCCCCCGAAATTGCCCGCGCCTACCGCGACCTGAGCCGCAACACGCCCTTCCTCGACCGCTTGATGCAGTCGGGCAAACCCGAAGACATTGCCGCCGCCGCCCAGCAAGTGCTGGAAGAAATTGTCGTGCCCTTCTGCTGCGACGCGGTGCGCCAGGTGGGCAGCGACAAGGTGGTGCTGGCCGGCGGCATCTTTGCCAACGTCAAACTCAACCAGCGCATTTTGGCGCTCGACGAAGTCGACAATATCTACATCCACCCCAATATGGGCGACGGCGGTTTGGCCATTGGCGCCGCTTTGGAAGCGCTGGCCGGCCGCAGTAAACCGGGTGTTTTTCGCCCCGAGTTTCTTCCGGACGTGTACTTAGGCCCCGAGTGGAACGACGAGCAGGTCAAAGCCATTCTCGACAGCGAGGGCCGCGACTACACCGCCTACGATAACGTCGAGGATCACATCGCCGGGCTGCTGGCCGAGGGCCGCGTGGTGGGCCGCTTTGCCGGGCGCATGGAGTACGGCCCGCGCGCGTTGGGCAACCGCTCCATTCTGGCGCAGCCCACCGACCCCAGCATCAACGACTGGCTCAACGAGCGTTTGCACCGCACCGAATTCATGCCCTTTGCCCCCAGCATCATCGAAGAGGAAGCCACCGCCCACCTGATCGGCTGGCGCCCCGAAGACGTGGCCGCCCGCTTTATGACCGTCACCTACAACAGCACCGACCAGGCGGTGGAACAGGCCCCGGCCACCGTACACGTCGATAAAACCGCCCGCCCCCAGGTGGTGCGCCAGCAGGACAACCCTTCGTACCACGCCATTATTCGCCACTTTTTTGAGCGCACCGGCATCCCCTCCATCGTCAACACCAGCTTCAACATGCACGAAGAACCCATCGTCTGCTCGCCCCAGGACGCTTTGCGCGCCCTCGACGAAGGCGGCGTCGAATTGCTGGCCATCAACCGCTTCATCGTGCAGCCCCGCTAACCCTGCGATGGCGGCGATGCGCCTCTGCATCCTCAGCTCGGTCCACCCCGCCTTTGACGCGCGCATTTACCAGAAGGAAGCGCGCACCCTGGCGCGGTGTGGTTTTGACGTGGTGCTGATAGCCGGCGCCGACCCGACCGGCGTTGCCGAAGACGGTATTGAGCTGGTGCCGTTGGCCGAGCCGCGCAACCGCCTGCAGCGCATGCTGGGCACCCTGCGCCTGGTGGGCCGGGCGCGCCGCTTTGGCGCCGACGCCTACACCGTGCACGATCCCGAACTGCTGCCCGCCGCCGTATTGCTCAAACTGCTCACCTGGAAGAAGGTGGTGTACGACGTGCACGAAGACGTGCCCGCCCACTTGCGCACGCGCGAGTGGTTGCCGGCGCCTGTGCGTCTGCTCATGCCTTTGTTCTATCGTCTGGTGGAGCGCCTGTGCCTGTTTTTCATCGATGGGGTGGTGGTGTCGGAAGACGCCAACTTGCGATACTATCGCCGCCAGAACGCGGTCATCGTGCGCAATTACCCGCTCACCACCTACGCCGATCTGACCGGTGAGCGCGCGACGCAGCGCCCGACGCTGATCTACGCCGGCAATATCACAGCCCTGCGCGGCCTCTTTGAAATGCTGGAGTTGGTGCGCCGCCTCAAACCCGACTTCCCCGACATATTGCTGCGCTTGGTGGGTGCCGTGGGCGTACCGGCCGAGGAAGAGCAGGCGCGCCGGTTGATAGAGGAATGGGATTTGGCTGACCACGTCGAATGGACCGGCCGCGTGTCGCTGCCCGAGGTGCACCGCCAGGTGGCCGCCGCCGACGTCTGCCTGGCGCTGCTGCAGCCCGATCCCAACCACCTGCAATCGCTGCCCACCAAGATGTTCGAGTACATGATGATGGGCGCGCCCGTGGTGGTCACCGACATCCCGCTGTGGCGCGGCATCGTCGAAGAAGCGCAGTGCGGTTATGCGGTGGATGTGGCGGACGGAGAGGAAGTGTGTCGCCTGGTGACTCGCCTGCTGCAAGACGAGGGACTGAGACGCGAGCTGGGCCGGCGCGGCCGCCAGGCCGTGTTGGAACGCTACAATTGGGACGCCGAGGGCAAAACCCTGGTCGACTTTTATCAATCGCTTTTAAACGGCGATTAATAAAACTGCCCCGGCGAGCCCACACCACCTGGTAGACAATCGATAGCTGTTTAAGACGCGCCCTTGGGAAGGGCGCGAAACGGCGCCGTCAGCACCCCCCACCAAAATCCCAATCCCCAGGAAAAGTGCAGCGTCGCAAAAACCAGCGGCAGCACCGGCAGCAGCGCCCAATGCCCCGGTGCGTTGACCAAGCTGATGCCCAGATTGGCCACCAGGTAAACCCCCAACGCGGCGGCGGTTATTCCCAGTGCCGGCGGCCAGAAAACGCCGGCTAGCAGCGAGGCGATCACGACAACCACAAAGAGCGGCGGCACCGATTGGCGCCACTGCATGGACGTGGGGTGGCGCCGCAGCATTTGCACCTTCCAGTAGCCGTAGCGAAAGAACTGACGCCCCAGCGCCCGCAGCGAGGCGCGGGCGTAGTAGGTGGAGCGCAAATCCGGGCTGAGCAAAATGCCGCCGCCGTTTTGCCGCAGGCGGTAGTTGAGTTCGTAGTCTTCGTTGACCGGCAGGTCTTCGTCGTAGCCGCCTATTTGGTCAAAGACTTTTTTGTGGTAGGCGCCCATGTACACGGTGTCGACGTATTGGCTGCGCTCGGAGTAGTGGAACTTGGAGCCGCCGTTGCCAAAGACCGAATTAAAGGCGCGCGCCACGGCGCGGCCCACGTAGGTGGTGCCCTGCGGTCGCATGAGGCCGCCGACGTTGTCGACGCCGTCCTGCCCCAAGTGCTCGACGCAGCGGCTTATATAGTCGGGGTCGATGACGGTGTGGCCGTCTATGCGCACGACAATGTCGCCCTGGGCGGCGGTGATGCCAATGTTGAGGGCGGCGGATTGGATGCGCCTGGGGTTGTCTAGCAGGCGGGCGTGGGGGCGGTCGGCGAAGAGTTTTTTTACGATGCTCTGGGTGTTGTCGGTGGAGCCGCCGTCGACGACGAGGATTTCGAGACGGTCGGGGGGGTAGTCTTGGGCGAGGACGGCGCCGAGGCTTTTTTCTATGAAGTTGGCTTCGTTGAGGATGGGGAGGATGGCGGTGACGAAAGGGTGGTCCATTGATTGCGTTTACTTGTAATGACTGAGACGGTCTGCCGGGAGGTTTGCCTATGGCGGTTTGTGAGGCCCTCGGGGGGGCCCCTCTCCCACGGCCTGGCCCCCACAAACCGCCGCCGGCAAACCCCCCGGCAGACCTTGTACAGTATATCTGCGCGTGCGTGATTGAGGGAGGAAAATCTACTTTTTAATAGTAGGTTTTAGGGGGGGTAAATGCAAGAAAGAGTGCCAAGAGAGGTTGGAGCGGCGCAGGTAGTGGGCGGTGATGATGAGGGCCCACAGGGCGTAGGAGAGGGAATTGGCGAGGGCGGCGCCGGGCAGGCCCATGCGGGGGATGAGGATGAAATTTAGGGGGATGTTTAGGGTCAGGGCGACGGCGGGGGCCCACAAGGTGATGGGGGGGTAGCCCTGGCCGCCGAGTTTGGTGTTGAAGACGGAGGCGAAGCCGGTGCAGATGAGGCCGGGGAGGAGCCAGAGGAGGACGGGGTAGGCGGCGGCGTATTGGGCGCTAAAAATGAACGGAATGAGGAAGGGGCCCAAGAGGGCGACGGCGGCGGCGGTGGCCAGGGAGAACAGCAAGGCGGCCTGGGCCACGGGCAGGCTGAGCTCGCTTTTTTCATCGTGGCCGCGCACCACTTTGGCCAGCAGTACGGCGCCGGCGACGTTGGGCAGGTGCTGGATGAGGTCGGCGAAGTTGATGACGACGCGGTAAGTACCCAGGGGGGCGTCCCCCAGAACTTCGATGCCTTTGAGGTATTCGATGACCCAGATGTTGCTGCGGAAGAGCAGGAAGATGAAAATGTAGGAGAGGGCGCCGCGCAGGCCGACGCGGGCGGTTTTTTTGAAGATGGTTTGGTCGGCGCCGGCAAACCCTGGGGTGCCGCGCCCCAGGAGGGCAACAGCGGCCAGGGCGGAGGCGGCCATGGACAGCAACCAGATGGTCATGACGCGGTACAGGCTTAAGACGGGGTCGAGATAAGAGAGCAGGTCGCCGCCCAGGTAAAGTACAGAGATCGCGTTGCCGCCTATGTAGAACACAATAAAGATGAGAGGGACGAGGGCGTAGAGCTTGATGCGGTCTTCGCCCAGGGCAATGCCCAGAGCGGATTTTTGCAAGGCGGTGAAGGCGATCAAGCCGGCGCTCAGCAGGCAGGGGACGAAGGCGATATCGCGCTGGTCCAGCCACCACAGCAGGCCGGCGAGGGCGGGCAAGATTATCAGGGCGAGGCCGTAGATCAGAGCGTTGCCGTAGACCTGATTTTTGGCGCCCTCGCGCCCGACGATGTAGGTGTTGCCGCGGTTGAGCCATTCCCCCACGGCCAGGGTTCCGAACATCACCGTGGTGATCCAGAACGCCAGATCGCCGTAGGCGTTTTGGGTCATATTGCGCGACAGCAGGGCGTGGTTGGCAAAACCGAGGCCGTAGACCAGGAAGGTCGAGGCGGTGTTGAGGGAAAAGCCGCGGAGGAAATTCATCGGCGTTGAATCGGGACTTCTACGAGCGGTGATCTTCGCCGGAATTTTGCTTGAAGCGATCGATGCGTTGCTGGATTTCGGCGACAATGTCGTCGACAGCACCCAGGTCCGTGTCGCTGAGATGGGAACGGAGTTCTGCGAGGAGAGGAGAGATGTCGGGTTGGTAGTCATGGATCAGGGTGGCGATGTCGTTCTCGTACAGGCCGACGCGGGCGAAGTTGCCCTGTCGATAGAGAGAGGGGAGGGCGTAGAGTTTGAGCAGCAGCAGACCTTCGACCGTTGCACAGGGGATATCTCTTTCTGCAAAAGTTTGGACTGTGGCGCAGTGGCGGTGGACGTGGTCGAAGAGGGGATTGTGGGTGAGCAGGAAATCGACCTGCAAGATGCCGTACTTGCCGCGGGCGAAGTACTCGTCCCGAGTTTCGATGGCGATTTCGGGCAATTCTTGCAACGACTGCAGGGCGACGATCAAATCTATGTCTTCGGTGTTGCGGCCCTCTACATATTGGAGCATGGCAACGCCTCCCACCAGGAGGTATTCGACGCGGCGTTGGCGCAACAGCTCAAAGAGATCGGCGACATTGTGGAGTAAAGTATCGGTATCCAAAATGGTCCTGCGCTGGTTTCTAAAGTTAAAGACAGTCGCATTGCGGACGACGTGTCCGATGTCGATAAGTTCTGGCTTCTTCAAAGCGGGGCGCGGACCAGTTTAGAGGTAAGATCAGGTGCGATTGAATTGCACTTGAAATATACAATAGTTTGTGGACTCGAACAATCAAATGGAATTGATATTCTGGGGGTGAGCGGCGGCAACTCCAACGCGGGTGGTGACCCTGGAGCCCGCCAAGGATCGGCAGCGACTCAAAACCAAATGGGCGAAGCCGGCGGCGCTAGCCGTAGCGGCCTTCGATATAATCGGCCGTCTCCTGGTGCTGGGGGGTGACGAACATCTCCCCGGTGGGGCGGTGCTCGATGACCTTGCCCAGCAGCATGAAGATGCACTCTTCGCTGGCGCGGCGCGCCTGGGCCATATTGTGGGTGACGATAAGGAGGGTGTACTGGCCGCGCAATTCCCAGATCAATTCCTCCACCGCCTCGGTGCCCTTGGGGTCCAGCGCCGAGCACGGCTCGTCCATCAGCAAGACGGTGGGCTTCACCGGCAGCAGGCGGGCGATGCACAGCTTTTGCTGCTCCTCCAGCGACAGCTCGGTGGCCTTTTCCTGCAGCCGGTCCTTGACCTTGTCCCACAGCAAAACCTGGCGCAGCGCCTGCTCGGCGATATCGTCCTGCTCGCTTTTTGAGGCGCGGTCGGTGCTGTGGATCTTGTGCCCAAAGAGCACGTTGTCGCGGATGGATATGGGCAGGGGATTGGGCCGCTGGAACACCATGCCGATCTGCTTGCGCACCTGCACCAACTCCACATCGGGCGCGTAGACGTTTTGCCTCATGACTTCGATGGTGCCTTCGATGCGCACATAACCGAGCCGCTCGTTGATGCGGTTGACGCTGCGCAGCAGGGTGGATTTGCCGCAGCCTGAGGGGCCGATGAGCGAGGTGATGATGCCCTGCTTGATGTCCAGGTCGACGTCGAAGAGGGCCTGGAAGGTGCCGTACCAAAGGTTGAGGCGGTTGGTGCGGATGGCGTATTCGGGTTGGTTGGCGTTGGGGTCTGTCATAACCTCTAACCGAATTTCCCTTCCACGTAGTCGCGGGTGCGCGGGTCTTTGACGGCGCCGGTAAACAGGTCTTCTGTGTCGCTGATTTCGACGCACTCGCCTTCCAGAAAAAAAGCCGTGCGGTCGGACAGGCGCTGGGCCTGCTGCACCAGGTTGGTGACCAGGATGATGGTTATTTCGCTGCGCAGCTGTTTGAGCACGTCCTCGATGCGCATGGTGGTCACCGGGTCCACCGCAATGGAAAACTCGTCCAGCATCAGCAGCTCGGGCTCCTGCGACAGCGCCCGGGCGATGGTGAGGCGTTGCTGCTGGCCGCCCGACAGCAGGCTGCCCAGCGAGTCCTGGCGTTCCTTGACCTCGTCCCACAGCGCCGCCCGCCGCAGGCAGCGCTCGACGATGACGTCGAGTTCGGCCTTGGCGCGCACCCCAGCCAGGCGCGGCGCCAGGGCGACGTTGTCGTAGACGCTCAGCGGCAGCCCCACGGGCAGCGGAAAAACCACGCCAATGCGGCTGCGCAGGGCGTAGACGTTGCGCCACTGTTTGACGTCGCGGCCGTTGAGCAAAACGGCGCCGTCGACGTTCATGCGGCTGTTGAACACGTCCATGCGGTTGACCGCCTTGAGGAACGAGGTCTTACCGGCGTTGGCCGGCCCGATGATGCCAAAGATCTCGTGCTCGCGGATTTCCAGATCGACCCCGCTCAGAGCCGGGGTATCGCCGTAATGGATGGACAGGTCCCGCACCGCCAGCTTGACGGACGTTTCTGCAGCCGAGCTCACCATTTTTTCTTCCCCCGCAGGTACATGCGAAAGGCGATGGATAGGCTGTTCATCGCCAGCACCATGGCGATGAGCACTAGGGCGACGCCGTAGGGCAATTGCTCGGGCACGCCCGGCACCTGGGTCGAAACTACAAACAAGTGCAGCGACATGGCCATGGTCTGGTCTAAGACGCCCTGGGGCAGGAACGGGGTGAAGAAGACGGCGCCGGTGAACATGATGGGCGCCGTTTCGCCGGTGGTGCGCGAAACCTCGAGGATGACGCCGGTGAGGATGCCGCTGACGGCGTTGGGCAGGACGACGCGGCGGATGGTCTGCCAGCGCGTCGCGCCCATGTTCCAGCAGGCCTCGCGAAAGGCCAGGGGCACGGCCTGCAGCGATTCGCGGGTGGCGACGATGACCACCGGCAGGGTCATGACGGCCAGAGTGAGGCTGGCGGCTAAAATGCTGGTGCCGAAATTGAAAAACAGCACAAAGGCGCCCACGCCAAACAGCGCGTGCACAATGGAGGGCACGCCGGCC
>CAXGRO010000079.1:0-13635 GCA_964012055.1 uncultured bacterium | reverse complement strand
GGGTGGCGGCATTGTCGGTGTCGCGCCGCATCGCCGAGGAATTGGGCGTCGACTGGGGTCGCGAAGTGGGCTGCAAAATTCGCTTCACCGACCAGACGGCGCCCGAAACCTGCATCAAGATGATGACCGACGGCATGCTGCTGGCCGAAATCCAAAACGACCGCCAGCTCTTTGAGTACGACACCATCATCGTCGACGAGGCGCACGAGCGCAGCCTCAACATCGACTTTCTGCTCGGCCACCTCAAGCTGCTGCGCCGGCGGCGACCCGACCTCAAAATCATCATCACCTCCGCCACCATCGACACCGAAGCCTTTTCCCAAGCCTTTGACGACGCGCCCGTCATCGAAGTCTCGGGGCGCATGTACCCGGTGGAGGTGCGCTACTGGCCCATCGAAGAACTGCTCAGCGCCCACGACGACGACCTGCACTACATTGAGGCGGCGGTGCGCGCCGTCGAAAACATTACCGCCGAAGCGAACGAGGGCGACGTGCTCGTCTTCATGCCCAGCGAAGGCGACATCCACGAAACCCGCGGCCTGCTCGAAGGACGCAATCTGCGCGGCGTCGAAATTCTGCCGCTGTTCGGCCGCCTCACCGCCGCCGAACAGCAGCGCGTTTTTGCGCCGCAGGGACGCCGCCGCGTGGTGGTGGCCACCAACATCGCCGAGACCTCGCTGACCATTCCAAACATCCGCTACGTCGTCGACACGGGGCTGGCGCGGCTGAGCCGCTTTAACCCGCGCAACCAGACCCAGCGCCTGCCCATCGAAAACATCTCGCAGAGCAGCGCCGACCAGCGCAAGGGGCGCTGCGGCCGCGTCATGAACGGCGTCTGCGTGCGCCTCTACAGCGAGGAAGACTTGCTCTCGCGGCCCCAGTACACCCAGCCCGAAATTCAGCGCGCCAACCTGGCCGACGTCATCCTGCGCATGATGGCGGCGCGCCTGGGCGACGTGGAAACCTTTCCCTTTATCGACCCGCCCACCGCCCAGGCCATCCGCGGCGGTTATCTGCTGCTCGAAGAGTTGGGCGCCCTCGACGAGCGCCGCCTGACCAAAATCGGCCGTTCCATGGCGCGCCTGCCCATTGCGCCCACCGACGCGCGCATGATCCTGCAGGCCCAGGAAGAAGGGGCGCTGCGCGAAGTGCTGGTCATCGCCGCCGCCATCAGCATTCAGGACCCGCGCGAGCGGCCCATGGAGCGCCAGGAAGCGGCCGACCGCAGTCACAAACAATTTGTCGACAAGCGCTCCGACTTTCTCACCCTGCTCAACATCTGGAACGCCTACCACGACCAGTGGGAACAATTGCGCACCCAGAGCCAGATGCGCAAGTTTTGCCGCAACCACTTTCTCTCCTACATGCGCATGCGCGAGTGGCGCGACATCCACTTCCAGCTCAGCGAAACCCTGCGCGAAATCGGCGGCTTTGCGCCCAACGCGCAAGACGCCGACTACGACGCCATCCACCGCTCCATTGTCACCGGCCTGTTCAGCAACATCGCCCGCAAAAAAGAACACAACATCTACCAGGCAGCGCGCGGCCGCGAGGTAATGATCTTCCCCGGCTCGGGGCTCTTCGAGCGCAAGTCCGAACAGGCAAAAAAGTCGGGCGACAAGAAAGACCCCACCGACCGCTCCAAAACACCCCAGTGGCTGGTGGCCGCCGAGGTGGTGGAAACGTCGCGCCTCTTCGCCCGCACCGTCGCCCGCATTACTCCGGACTGGCTCGCCGAGCTGGGCGCCCACCTGTGCCGCGCCTCGCACAAAGACCCCTTTTGGAACGCCCGCTCGGGGCGCGTCCTGGTCACCGAAACGCTGCACCTCTACGGCCTCGAAGTGCTGTCGCAGCGCGTCCCCTACAACCGCATCGACCCGCGTGAAGCCACCGACATTTTTATTCGCCACGCCCTGGTCGAATACCAGGTGCACACGCCGCACGCCTTTTTACAACACAACCGCGAACTGTGCGAGAAAATAGAAACCTGGCAAACGCGCATCCGCAGCTACGACGGCGTCGACGTCGACGCGGCCGCCTTCCAATTTTACCGCGAGCGCCTCGACGACATCTCCTCGGTGCACGACCTCAACCGCCTGACGCGCCACAAGCGCGGCAGCGAACCGCGCTTCCTCTTCATGAGCGAAGCAGACCTTTTGGGCGGGCGCGACGCCAGTTACGACCACGCCTCCTTTCCCCAGGCCCTCAGCGTCGACAGCGAAGAACTGCCGCTGTCCTACGCCTACCAACCGGGGCAGGAAGAGGACGGCATCACCGTTAAAATGCCCTACAAGCTGCTGCACGCCATCGACCCCCAGGTACTCGACTGGCTGGTGCCCGGTTTTGTCGAAGAAAAGGTCACCTACCTGCTGCGCTCCCTGCCCAAGAGCGTGCGCAAGCAATTTGTGCCCATTCCGCAAACCGCCAGGGCCATTGCCGTCGACCTCAAACCCACCCACCCCTCCTTTCTCGAAGCGCTCGAAACGTTTATCTGGGAGCGCTACCGCGTCCGCATCCAGCGCCCCGATTGGAACCTCGACAACCTGCCCGACCACCTCAACATGCGCATTGAAGTCCAAAGCGACGCCGATCAGTCTCTGGTCGCCGGCCGCGACCTCAAAGAGCTGGTCCAGCGCCTGGAGCGCCACGACACGCCGGTGGAAATGGAAGCGTGGAACCGCGCCGCCGCGCAGTGGGAAAAAAGCGGCCTGGAAGAATGGACCTTTGGCGACTTGCCCGCCTTTGTCGAAGTCGCGCAAGTCTCGGGGGTGCCGCTCTACGGCTACCCGGGGCTGGAGCCGGGGCCAAACGGCGTCACTGTGCGCCTCTTTAAAAGTCACGACGAGGCCGAACAAACGTCGCGCCGCGGCCTCGTCCAGCTCTGCGAATTCGCCCTCAGTACCGAACTGGCCTGGCTGCAGCGCGAATTGCAGGATCTGGAAAAATTCAAAGACCTCTACCGCTCGCTGGGCACGGCGCAGCAATTGCGCGCCGACGCCTTTGCCCACCTCGAGCGCTATTTATTTGAGCGCCCGCAGGTCTTTCCGCTGCTCCAATCCACTTTTGCAGAAGGCCTGCAACGCGCCAAAGACTTGCTGCGCGGCCTGGCCCCGCGCTTTGTCGACCTGGTGGAAAACCTGCTCTCGACGCGGCGCCAAATCCAGCTCTCCGCCGACACCTACGCCGAGCGCGACGCCGACCTCGAACGCCTCGTGCCCAAGAACTTTCTGCAGCGCGTGCCCTACATCCAATTGCCCAATCTGTGCCGCCACCTCAAGGCGGTGCAGGTGCGCGCCGAGCGCGCCTGCCTCAACCCACAAAAGGAAATCCAAAAAGCCCAACAGATTCGCCCCTACCAGGAAAAACTGGACGCCCTCATGGCAGAGGATTTATCTGAATACGCGCCGCGCCGCCAACGCATCGAAGAATTCCGCTGGATGATGGAAGAATACCGCGTCTCTATTTTTGCTCAGGAACTGGGCACCGCCCACCCCATCTCTCCCAAGCGCCTCGACAAAAAACTCGAGGAAATCGCCAAACAGACCTAGGCCAGACCCGTTTATGATCCGCGCCTTTATCTTTGACATCTGCGACACCGTCATCCGCACCGCCGGCACCCCCGCCCTGCTGCGCCTGCCCGGCCTGTCTCCCAATCACAACGCCGAGTCCCTGGAACAGTGGTTTGGCGCCAATGCTACCTACATCGCCTACGAAAAAGGCCAGGCCAGCACCGCCCAATTCCTCCACAGCGTGCGCACCGGGCTCGAACTGCAAACCGAAGACGAGCCCCTGGCGCAGGCTTTTATCGACCTGATCGTGGGCGAAATTGACGGCGTGCCCCAGCTTTTGCAGCACCTGCAGTACCGCTACCCCCTCTACGCCCTCTCCAACAACAACCCACTTCTGTGGCAGGGCATCCAGCAGATCAGTCCCGCCATGGCGCTATTCAAAAAAATCTACCTGTCGCAAGAAATCGGCCTGCTCAAACCCGACCCGCGCGCTTTCCAGCACGCCCTCGACGACATCGGCTGTTGTGCCCAGGAGGTGGTCTTGGTCGACGACAACCCCGCCTGCATCCAAGAGGCGCAGAAAATGGGCTTCCAGGCCCTACTCTTCACCGATGCCGCCGCCTTGGAAAACCAACTAACCTCTTTACTAAACGGACAAATAGGGACTTGGTTATCTGGGCATCCAAACCTATTTTTTACAAAATTATTTGATTGAGGTAGGCAGTAAAGGCAGGAGAACGTCTAATGGAAACATTTGAAATGATCGCCATGGGCACCGCTCTAGTTCTAATGTTTGGGGACATCGGCGCCAAAGTTGCCGCCACCCAGCTCATCGCCCGCATGAACCACCAGGTCTCGCACGTGTCTCAGGCCAGGCAAGAAGTGCTGGGGCAGCTAAAGGCGGCGCAGAAGTCAAAAAGCCGTCGCCGAGCGCAACCAGCAACAGACCTTGAGCAAGAAGGTCAAAATAGAAAAGAAAACGTCGCGGCTAAAAAAAGAATTGACCGAACTCAAAGGCAACGACGAATTGCGCAAGCAGCGCAGCGGCATTCGCAAAGTAGAATAAAAAAACCGGGACAACGCGTCCCGGTTTTTTTATAGGTTTTCTTTTAACCACCCGTAACACTTTTCATACCCCACCCCGCCCTCGGCCTCTGGGCCTTCATATTCCGCCGTCCAGGCCCCGTCGTACCCCACCTCCTTTAAACAGCGCACCGCGTGGTCGAGGTGAATCTCGCCGGCGCCCAACGCCGCGCCCTTGTAGTCGCCGCGCGACCCCGTGCCGTCCTTCATATGGGTGTGGAAGACGTGCGGCGCCAGGATCTCGTAAAAGCGATCGATGGTCTCCAGGTCGTGGCCGTACCAGCGGTAGTTCATGGTGTCGAGGTTGACCCCCAGGCGCGGCGACCCCACCCGCTCAATAAGGCTCAGCTGCCAATCGCCGTCGTTGGTCGACACGCCGTGGTTGTCCAGGGCAATGCGCACGTCCAACTCTTCCAAAAATTCGGCGCAGCGCTTGAACGACTCCAGCATCATGCCGTCCCACTGGTCCTCGGGCACCTCGCCCTTGCGGTTCCAACCGCCGTCCGAGCGCACGATGTCGGTGCCGGCGTGCGGGATGATCTGGCAGACGTAGCGGTAGCGTTCGATCTGGGCGTCCAACTCGGCCGAGTCGGCCTGCAAGAAATCGTTGCCGGCCGCCACCGCCGAGGCCTGCATGCCGTACTTTTCCAGCAGGCGGCGCGCCGCCTCGGCAGAAGCCTCGCCGTTTTTCGACTCGCCGTCCCATATATCGTTAATCTGCAATTCGCAATACTTGTAACCGATCTCGCTGGCGCGCGCGGCAAAGCCCTCTAAATCGTAGCCCGGCCAATTGTAGTGGATGGCGCCCAGTTTAGGTTCTGCCATGTCGTGCCTCACTTTTTTATTTCGAGCAATTCAACTTCAAAGACGAGGGTGCTAAACGCCGGTATGCTATTCTGCACCTGCGGACCGTAGGCTAGGTCAAAGGGTATGGTCAATTTGGCTTTGCTGCCGGCGCGCATCAGACTCAGCCCCTCGATCCACCCCGCGATCACCTGATCGGCCCTAATGGTCAGCGGTTGGCCGCGTTCGATCGAACTCTCAAACACAGTCCCGTCGACCAGAGCACCCTGGTAGTGCACCACCACCGAATCTGTCTCCGCCGGTGTCGGACCGCTGCCGGCGACCAGTTCCCGGTAGATCAACCCGGACGGCCGCCGCACCGCACCTTCTTCGGCGGCGGCCTGGTCCAGGTGTACCTTTTCTTTTTCCCTCTCTTTGGCTGTGCGCCGCTCCATGCGTTCTTCTAAGAAGGGCTGGATCTTAGTGACGTACTCTGCCATCGACAAACGCGAATCTTCATTGGCCAGCGCTTCGCGCACCCCGGCCACCAGCGCCGCCACTTCGGCTTCGCTGAACTCCGTGCCCATCGGCCCGATGGATTGGTAGGTCATGCCGTAACCCAGCGTGTAGGCGATCTTATGATCTTCGTCCGCCAGTTCTACCTGGGCCGCGGTATCGGGCGCCTCTTGTCGGTCGCAACCGCCCAGCAGCGCGACTACACAGCTACACAACAGCAAGCGAATCATCTTCACGCGCGCCTCCATCAATGCACCGGCAGGTAGGTGTCCAGTTCCCACTGGCTCACACTCTGGTGGTAGGCGCGCCATTCCTCGCGCTTGCACTCGATGTAGTAGTCGGCGTATTCGACGCCCAGCGCCTCCTTGAGCACCTCGTCTTCGGCCAAGTGGTCCACCGCCTCACGCAAATTGGAGGGCAAATAGTCGATGCCCTCGGCATCCAATTGCTCGTCGGTGTACTCGTAGAGGTTGTCGTCGTTGCGCGCCCCCGGGTCCATCTTATTCTCGATGCCGTCCAAACCGGCCGCCAGCATGGCGGCGGCCGCCAGGTAGGGGTTGGCCGCCCCGTCGACGCAGCGGTTTTCAATGCGGCCCGGCCCGGGAATGCGAACCATCTGGGTGCGATTGGAGCCGCCGTAGGTGATGTAGACCGGCGCCCACGAAGCCCCCGAGTGCGGCGCGTTGCGCACCAGCCGCTTAAAGCTGTTGACCAGCGGGGTGTTGATGGCCGCCAGCGCCTTGGCGTGGTGCAGCAAACCGCCCATAAACCAATAGGCCTCCTGCGACAGGCCGTTTTCATCGCCGTCGTCCTCAAAGCAGTTTTTGTCGCCGTTCCACAAACTGAGGTGGTGGTGCGCGCCGTTGCCGGTCAAGTAGGCGAAGGGCTTGGGCATAAAGGAACCGTAGAGGCCGTGCTCTTCGGCCACCACTTTCACCATCCACTTAAAAAAGGTGTGGCGGTCGGCCGTGGTCAGCGAGTCGGAAAAATGCCAGTTGATTTCAAACTGGCAATTGGCATCCTCGTGGTCGTTGGCGTAGGGCACCCAGCCCAATTCCTGCATGTGTTTAATCAGCGTCGTCATGATATCAAAATTGCGGTTGAGCGTGATCAAATCGTAGCAGGGTTTGTCGAGCACATCGAGCTCGTCGTAGGGCGAGTACTGGCCGTCCTCGCCGCGCTTGAGCAACATGAACTCGGGCTCGACGCCGGTGTGCAGCGAATACCCCTTGTCCTCGGCCTTGGCCAGCTGCCTTTTTAATATGGTGCGCGGGCAGTAGTTGAACGGCACGCCGTCCACCTGCACGTCGCCGGCTACCCAGGCCATATTGGGGCGCCACGGCACGATGGTCAGCGAGCTGAAGTCGGGGATGTTGGCCATGTCGTTGTCGTGCGGGCCCTGGCCCATATTGCCAGCGGCAAAGCCGGCAAAGCCGGCGCCTTCTGCAGCCATGTCTTCCAAATTGGTCACCGGCACCACTTTAGCTTTGGGGGCGCCGCCCATTTCTACAAACGAACAGAGGAAAAATTCAATGCCTTTTTCCTCGACGAGTTTTTTTACTTGGTCCACGGTCATGGCTGGTCTCCTTGAATGATGAGCAATAAAAAAATATAGTTGTTTGACTTGACGATAGGCTTGGTGGCCTCAGGGGCGGCGTTCTTAAATACGTCTCTAATCTAACCCTGCATCAGACTGTCCAGGGCGGCCAGGCCGATGGGCGCCACATCCCACTCTTCGCCGGCTTCCTGCAGGACGCCCCATAAATACTCGCCCAACGAGCGAGCGCCGATGAGGGCATAGGCAGGCAAATTACCCAAATCGCGGCGGATGATCAACTGGTTTATTTTGGCGACGCTGGTCTGGCGCGCCTGGCCGTCGGCAAGAGCGTCGTTGTGAAAGTCCAGGCCGCAAACCTTGCGCATCAGTGTTGGGCTGGCCGGGCCCACTGCGAGAATTTCGCTCTGGCCATGGGTGCCGTCCGACAAGGTCACAAAAAGTTCCGCCGCCTCCACCTGCTCGCTCAGCCTGGCGTATTCGCTTTCTTGAACATTGGGCGCAGTGCTTACAAAAAAAACGTCGCGCCGCAAGCGATAAATATGCGCGTTCTCCACGACCGCGCCGCTGCCCACGTCCAACTCGTCGACGCCGTAGACCTGGTGCACGAGTTGGGCGGCCTCCACGCCCTCGACGGCGATTTTGCCGCGCGGGCTCTGGTCGGCCAGGGCCACGCCCTGGCGCGCCGCCGCCAGTTCGCTCTGCAAATTGGTGTAGACCTCGGGGATGTGCCAGCCGTCGCGCTCGACCAATTGCGCCCCCAGGCGCTGGCCCACGGCGTGCAGCGGCGTCAATTTGATGGGGGTTTCCACGGCGCTCACGTCTGCCTCTCGCCTTCGGGGTCGTAAAACGGGCCGTGGAACACGCGGGCTTCTTCTTCGCGTTCGTTCATATAAATTGAAAAAGGAGCGCCCTCTTGGGCGGCCACTTGCACCGGCAGCCAGCACAGGCCAATGACCTCGCCCAGAGACGGGCTGTGTTTGCAGGACGTCACCCAGCCGACGATGTCGAGCTGGCCCTGAGCGTTGCGCTCGACAATCTGCAAACCCTCGTCGGGCACTACGCCCGGGCGCGCCATCTTAAAACCCACCAGACGTTGGCGCGGGCCGTCGCGCTCGATGCGCTCCAGGGCGGGTTTGCCCAAAAAGTCCTTCTTGTTGAGCTTGACCGCCCAGGCCATATTGGCCCCCAGCGGGTCGGAGAGCGCGTCGGTGTCTTGGCCGACGATGATGTGGCCCTTCTCCAGTCGCAATATGCGCTGCGCCTCCACCCCAAAGGGGGCGATGCCGAATTCGGCGCCGGCCTCCATCAACGCCTCCCACAGGTGCAAGCCGTAACCGGCGGGGCAGTGCAATTCGTAGGAAATCTCGCCGGTGAAACCGATGCGCAAAATGCGGCACGGCGCCCCGGCCACCTGGCCGCTGCACACGTGCATATAGGGGAAGGCTTTATTGTCGAGTTCGACGTCGGTCAGTTTGGCCAGCACGGCGCGCGCCTGCGGGCCGGTGAGGTTGAAGGCGGCGTACGATTCGCTCACATTGCGCACGTGCACGCCCGCACCCCAGCCCGACTGCACCCACCACTGAATCCACTCGTAAACCGCGGTGGTACCCGACGTGGTGGTGCTCATGTACCACTCGTGCTCGTTCATGCGGGCGCAAACGCCGTCGTCCATCATCACGCCCTCGTCGTTGCACATAATGCCGTAGCGCACCCGGCCCACGCCCAGCTTGCGCCACTGGTTGACGTAGAGGCGTTCGAGTAGGGCGGGCACGCCCTTGCCGGTGAGCTTTAATTTGCCCAGGGTGCTCACGTCGATCAGGCCGACGCGCTGGCGCACCGCCATCACTTCTTCCTGCGGGTCGCCGTAGTGCTCGGGGCGCAGCCACTGGCCCGCCACCATCATCTGGGCGCCGCGTTGCACGTGCCAGTGGTGCACTGCGGAATACTGCACCGGCTCCATATTCTGGCCCGCCAGCGCCCCCAAACTCACCGGCACCGCTGGCGGCCGCGACGTCGTACTGCCGGTCTCCTGCGCCGAGCGGCCGGTGGCGCGGGCGCACAGGTGAATGGCGTTCATCGAGCACATCTTGCCCTGGCACGGACCCATGGAGACGGTGCTGTAGCGCTTGAGAAGCTCCATGCTGTCGTAGCCCTCCCGCACCGCCGTGTCGACGTCTTCGTCGGTGACGTCCTCGCAGTAACACAGAAAGCGCTTGCCATTACCCGCCACGCAAGCGCGGCCCGAAGTGCGCCCCGGCGCGTCGGCACGACGCGCCGCCACGCCCTGTATCTCCTCTGCTTGCGGCGCTGCGCCCGCGCCGGCAAACGCCGCCGCCTGCGCCCCGGCCATGCGGCCGTCGTCAATTTGTATCTCCACCAGGTGGGCGCCGTTGGCGCGGCCGGCCACGTAGAGACCGGGGGGCAGATCCCGCGGCAACATCTCGGCCCGCGCCTCGTCGTACGCCGCCTTGCCCTGCGCCATGTACATCAAGCCGATGGCCGGGGTCCAGCCCATGCTGACGGCGATAAAATCGCACGCCAGGCGCTGGGCCTGGGTGCGGTCGACATTACCGTTGGTGGCCACCGGCGCAATGCTCGCCCCTTCCACTCTGCCGGCGCCGTGCGCCGCCTGGACGACGTGGCCGAAAAACAGCGGCAAACGCGCCTGCTCCAATTGCTCCAACTGCGGGCTAGACACGGCCTGGCGCGGACGCTCGTCCACTACCGCGGCAACGCCGATGTCGGCCTCGTGCAGGGCGGCGGCCACTTCCCAGCCGTCGTCGTTAGCGGTGGCGATCAGCGCCCGCTTGCCCGGTGCTGTGCTGTAGAGGTGCAGCAAGCGCTGCACCGCGCTGCCCAGTAGTACGCCCGGTAAATCGTTATTGTCAAAGAGCAGCGGAATCTCGTAAGCCCCGGTGGCCACCACTAGGGACTGGGTGCGTATCTTAAACAAGCGGTTGCCGCGCGCCGCCGCCAGCCAATTGTCCTGGTACCAACCCAGCACGGCTGTGTTGGCAAAAACTTCTACATCGCTCTCCTCAACCTCACTCACCAATTCCGCCAGGCGCTCCCGCGCCCCGGCGCTAAAGCGCAAGTGGCCGCCCAGCGCCTCGTTCTCTTCAAACAGCTGCACCCGGGCGCCCTGGCGCGCCGCCTGCAGCGCCGCGCCGATGCCGGCCGGGCCGCCGCCAATTACCACCACATCGGCGTAGAGGTAATCCTTGTCGAATTTGCCCCAGGTCGAATTTTCGTCCACCGCGCCCAAACCGGCGGCGTTGCGCAGCACGTGTTCGTAGGTGGGCCACAAAAACTGTGGGCGGATAAACGTCTTGTAGTAAAACCCCACCGGCATAAAACGACTGGCCGCCTGGTTGAGCGCCAGCGCGTCGCATTTGAGCGAGGGCCAGGCGTTCTGCGGCTTCACCTCCATGCCCACTTCCACCGGGCGCTGGCAGGCGCGCACATTGGGCTCGTCGCCAATTTGCACCAGGCAGTTGGGACACTGGCCGGCGGCGCAGAGCAAGCCGCGCGGCCGGTGGTACTTAAACGAGCGACTCAGCACGTCGACCCCTGCCGCGGTCAGGGCCGAGCCGATGGTGTCGCCCGGATAGGCGCAGTACTCGTCGCCGTCAAAAGTGAATTTGATTACGGTGGAGCGGTCGATGGTTTCGGATTTGCCGGCGGGCAGACGCCGCGGCATCACCTTTTCCTGGTCCAGGGCTACGATTTGTTCAGGCTGCACGGCCGTCCCCTCCCCTGCCCTGCTCTTCCCACAAATAAGTGCGCCAGACCTCGCCCGTGCGCGTATGGCGCTCGGCCAAAAACCACAGGCCACAACCGGCGTTGTGCAACCACCACTCCTTTTGCACACCCATGGCGTTGTCGCGCACATAGAGGTACTCGGCCCACTGCGCCGCGTCGAGCTCGCCCGGCGCGGCGGGGCGCGGGCCGTACTCGCCGCCAAAGCGAAATTCGGAAACGTTGCGGGCCCCGCAATTTGGACACTCTAAAATCAGCATAGTTTTCTCAATGGCCGACGGAAGCGGCGCCTTTCTCGCCCACCAAGTCGTGCTCGCCAAAGCGCGACAGGCGAAAGGGCGCAATGAGTTGGGGAGTATCTTCGGTGGCAATCGCCTCGGCTAGCGTCACGCCGCAAATGGGCGAGGCTTTAAACCCGTACGTGCCCCATCCCACGTCTATGTAAAACCCCTCCACCGGCGTCAGCCCCATAATCGGACTGTAGTCCGGCGTCATATCGCACAGCCCGGCCCACTGCCGCAAAATGCGCACCTTGCTGAGAAAGGGGAAGAGCTCCAGCATGTGGCCGGCAATGCCCTCCAGAAAACTCAGCGACGACTGCGTCGAATACGAAGCGTAGGGATCGACACTGGCGCCCATCACCAATTCGCCGCGGTCCGACTGGCTCACGTAGACGTGCAAACTGCCCGAGACCACTACCACGTCGAGAAACGGTTTGAGCGGCTCGGTGACGCAGGCCTGCAGCGGAAAGGTAACCAGGGGCAAGCGCAAACCGGCCATGGCCGCAATGGTCGAGCCCCAGCCGGCGGTGGCATTGAGCACTTTATTGGCGCCAATGCGCCCCCAATCGGTGTGCACCGCCCGCACCCGGCCCTTGTCTATTTCGATGTCGTGCACCTGGGTGTTCTGGTGAATGTGCACCCCACGCACGTCGGCCTGGTGGGCAAAACCCCACACCACGGCGTCGTGGCGAATGATGCCACCGGGGGGGTGGTAGAGCGCCCCCAGTACCGGGTAGCGCGGGTGGTCGCTCAAGTCGAGCTGCGGGCACAGGCGCGCCAGTTCGTCGGGAAAGACCAGGCGCGAGTCCACCCCCTGCAGCCGGTTGACCTCGGCCCGTCGCCGCATGGTGCGAATGGACCCGTCGGTGTGCGCCAGGGTCAAATGGCCACGCTGGCTGAACATCACGTTAAAGTCGAGCTCGGCGGCCAGCTGCTGGTAAATCTCCACGCTCTGCTGGTAAAACTGCACCCCTTCAGGCGTCAAATAATTGCTGCGAATAATCGCCGTATTGCGCCCGCTCCCCCCGGCCCCAATATAACTTTTCTCCAGTACCGCCACGTCGGTTATCCCGTGCCGCGTCGCCAGATAATAGGCACACGCCAAGCCGTGCGCCCCTCCGCCAATAATCACCACGTCGTAGTGCTTCTTGGGTTCGTGCGCCCGCCACATGCGCGGCAACGGTTCATTCTTCTTGAGTGCCTGGCGAATGAGTTTAAGCGACATCTATTATTACTTCACTCTTTCCAACTATCTAACTTTCCAAGTTCCAGATGATAGGCGGCAACAAAAGTACCGTCAAGCCACTCCCTCAATGCGCCTGCCGATAATGCCGCCTGAGCAAATCCTCGGCAAAATCATTCTGCAAATCGCGCCACACCGCGTGAATGTGGTTGGCGTCGTTCTGCGTATTGTCGTACTCGGCCAAAAACGTCTGGCCCAGCACCCGGTAATAATGCCCCTTGTTGCGCTCCTCCGGACCCGCCCAGGCAAAGTGGCTCTCGTTTAAATCCGCCTGCGCCACCCGCTCCAGCTCGGCCACCGCCAGCTCTTGGGGCAAACGCTTGACGTAGACCTCGACCAGCGCCTGCAAAATCTGCCGCTGCCCCACGCTCATGTCCGCGCCGCGCAAGCCCTGCGGACCCACCTCGTCGCCGACGTGCGGTGCGGCGCGCGTCAGAATGTCGTCCGGCGCTTGCTCGTCGATGACGGCCTGGCGCTTTTGCTCCCCGTCCAGCGCCGCCAGCAATTCGCGCCCCACCTCTTCTTCTTCTTTAAGGGCGCGCAGCCCCTGCTTTTCGCCGTGGCGCACCTCCGCCGGATTGGAGCCCAAAAAAATGGGCGTCGGCCCCACCATGCGACCGTCCACCAGGGCGTAGTTAAGCGAGATGTGGTGCCCTTCAAAGCGCCATCCCCAGGGTTCGTCCGTTCCAGGGGTGCCGAACACGCTCAAATAATAAAGCTCGGGATCGCGCGGAAATTTGCGACTCGACCCCTCGACCTCGGCCAGCACCTCTTCCAGGCCGATGATCGTCTTCACCTTCTCGTACGCCGCCGCGCTGACGCCGGTAGCCACCAGCGCGTGCGCCAACTCGCGCTGGCGCCCGTCCATCTCCTTGAGCACCAGGCCGGCGCCGCGCGACCCGG
>CAXGRO010000078.1:0-13664 GCA_964012055.1 uncultured bacterium | reverse complement strand
CCCGGAAGAAACCGCAAAAGAGGCCCAAAAAGCCGCCGCCCTCGGTTTCACCGTCCACAAACTCAAAGCGCGCACCGACGACATCGTGCGCCAGGCGGAGCTGATCACAGAGGCGACGGCGGGCGCCGACTACGCCATTCGCGTCGACCCCAACTGCGGCTTCAAATACCCCACCACGGCGGCGCGCCTGGCCCGCGAGCTGGCCCCCTACAACATCGACTGCTTCGAAGATCCGGTGGAAAAAACCAACGTCAACTACGCCTGGTATTCACTGCTGCGCCAAAAAACCGACATCCCCCAGGCGCTGCACCTGGTAGACCCCTACGCCGTGCTCTGCGCCGTAAAAGCCGACGCTGTAGACCGCTTTAATCTCAGCGGCAACGTGGCACAGGTGAAACGCAGCGCCGCCATTGCCGCGGCCGCGAGTTGCCCGGTCTGGCTGCAGATGGGGGGTTTGTGTTTAGGGATTCACACTGCCTTCTCGATACACCTGCAAGCCACCTTGGCCAACGACCTGATGCCCTGCGACGAACTGCCCTTCGTGCGCGAAAACGACCTGACCGGCGGTTCGCTGGAGTTCGACTCGGGCCACTTCGCCGTACCCAGCGGCAACGGCCTGGGGATCGCATTGGACGACGACGCCGTCGCCCACTATCGTACGCATTAACCACAAACCCTTAGAGAATAGTTCTCTATGGCCCAAGAAATGGAACAACCGCACCTGGAAAATCAACTTCAATCGCTGTTCGGCGCCGCGGCGCACAGCGAAGGCCCGCTGGCCGCCAGCGGCGCCGGACGCCGCTTTCACGGCCTGGATCTGCGCCGCCCGCTGAGCCCGCAACAAGTGAATTTTCTCCTGGATGCACTGAGCCACTTCCGCATCCTGAGCATTGCCGGGCAAGACCTGGCGACCTTTTCCCTGGCCCACTTCGAGCGCTTTGCCAACCACTGGGGGGCGCCGGTGCCACACCCCAACAATTTTCTGCGCGGCAGCAAACCGGCGCAATCCGACGGCGCCAGCGACGGCCCCATAGAACTGATCCCCTTCGAGCGCCGCAGGGCGAGCGCTGTCAACACTACCTTTCCCAGCCAATTGCAGTGTCTGCAGCACGAGTCACCCACAGTGTTGGTAGTGGCCAACTTTCAGGGCGAAGTCAAAGAAGACCAGAACACAGTCCAGGTATCGCGCGGCGGCTCGTGGCACACCGACATCGAGTACGAGCCGCTACCCATCTACGTTTCTATGTTCCTCGTCCACAAAGCGCCCGTCGCGCGCAACGCCCCGGGCGGCTACTGGGTAGAAGATCCCGATCAAGGCGATCCCCACCCCTACTTCGAGGGTTCGGACGACGCCCTCATGCGCCTGCGCAAGCGCCTGCCACTCAACGGCGAGACGGCCTTTGCCGACACCGCCGCGGCCTTCGCCGCCCTGCCGCCGGCCGAGCAAGCGGAGCTGGAACGCGTCCAGCTGCGGCGTCGTTTGAACGAACAGGATGAGGGCTGGCTCGCCCCGCTGGTGCGCACCAACCCGCGCTCCGGCATCAAGTCGCTGCACAGCCCCATCTGGGCTTCGCGGCCGCGCGTGCGGCCGGCGATACAAGTAGACGGCATGTCGCCGCAAGATTCGCGCGCTTTTCTGGACCGGCTGGAAGCGCACGTGCTGCAGCCGCAGTTCCGCTACGACCACCCGCACGCCCCGGGCGACGTGACACTGTGGGACAATTACATGAGCCTGCACAACTCGCCCCCGGTCAAATCGGACATCACCTCAATCGACGACGCCCGCCTGCTCTACCGCCTGAGTTGCAAGGGCGAGCCGGCCCTAGAACTGCCGCGGCACGACCCACCGGAATGGCTGGCCGCCAACATCGCCGGTGGGTATGCGTCTCCTGCGGAGATCATCGATATCGCTTGAGTTAAAATATATCTCACTTTCTCGAAGGACTGACGACCATAAATGTATATCTCAAAATGGAGGACTGAGCTTTGAAAAAGTATCGCGCCACGGTCATCGGCTGCAGCCGCATAGGAGGCTTTATCGACAACGAGATCCCACCGAGCGAACAAATCTCGTACCCGCTGCCGTGGTCCCACGCTGCCTGCTACGAGGCCTGCGAGCGCACCGATCTGGTCGCCTGCGCCGACCTCCGGCCAGATATCATGGCCGCATTCGGCGAGCGCTACGGCATCCCCCAAGAACGCCAGTACTCCGACTATCGCGAGCTCATCGACAAAGAGCAACCCGACATTCTGAGCGCCTGCACCCAGCCCGAGCAGCGCGCTGAGATCATTATCTACGCCGTCGAGCGCGGGGTCAAAGCCATCTGGGCCGAAAAAGCCCTATGCGCCAGCCTGCAAGAAGCCGACGCCATTGTGGGAGCGGTTGAGCGCAACGGCGCCGTCTTAAACATGCACACCCAGCGGCGTTTTGACCCCGGTTTTGAGGTAGCCAAAGACCTCATAAAACACGGCGAACTGGGCGCGCTGCAAAGCCTGATCATCTACAACAACAACGCCTTGTGGGATGGATCTAGTCACTACTTTGATGTGATTAAACTGCTCAACGACGACAACCCCGTCGCCTGGGTACAGGGCCACCTACCGGGTGGCGTAAGCGGCTACGAACACGGCACCCATTACGATGCCTTTGAAGGCGACATCGTCCCCGGCGACCCCTCGTCGCACGGCATCATCCAATTTCAAAACGGCGTGGTCGCCTATGCACTGCTTTCGGGCCGCGGCGCCGACTACGACATAGTGTGCGAGCGCGGCACCATTTCGAGTATCGACCTGGGACGCATATGGCAATTGCGCCGCCCAACCCCCCCCGACGAGCACGGGGCCGAAATCAGCGAGTTTGTGCCGTTTCCCGACTTTAAACGCAGAAGTCTATCACTGAGCTGCCTGGAAGACCTGGTGCATTCCCTCGACACCGGCGACCCACCCCAAGGCGGCGTGCGCCTGGCCCGCGACATAATGGAAATGATCCTCGCCTTCATCGCTTCGCACCAGCGCGGCGGCGCCAGGGTAGATCTACCACTCGTCGATGTCCACTTGCGCCACCAGCGTTTAAAACCGCCCAAACAGCCGCGCTACGAAACGCGCTTTCCCCGCATAACTCCATAAAGGCGATCGACCTTCAAAATCTACAAAAGGGAATACCGAATGGCCGAAAACGACAAGCATTCCTACCAGTTCAACCTGGGCATGTGCCTGCAGTTCGCCCCCACGTACGGCGACGCCTTGCGCCTGGGCCGCGAACTGGGCGCCCCATTCGCCTGGACCGACCTCGACTTTGCACTCGACGGCGTGGGCGACGGCGGCCTTGACGCCGTGGGCAAGCTGGCCGATGAACACGGCGTCAAACTATTCGTGCTGGGCAACGACGCCTTCTCGCGTTTGTATTTGACCGATATCGACCTGGAAAAGCCGCTGGACAATCCACAATTGCGCCGCGATATGGACCGCCTTGTCGAAGCCATGCAAGCGGCTGCCCACCTTGGAGTGGGCGCGGTGATCGCCCACAGCTTTCTGTGGCCCGGCAATTGGGCTTCGTGGCCCATGCGCTGGCTAACGCGCGGCGGCGTTATCGCCGAAGTAGACCTGCAAAAACTAGTCCGCATTTTCACCATAGTGCTCGAACACACCGAGAAGTACGATTTAGATCTGGTGCTGGGCAACTTGCCCTGGCACTACGCCGCTTCCACCGCCAACTTCCGTTTACTCGCCGAGCGCCTGGGCTCCCCAAGAGTAAAATTCATGTGGGGTCCCGCCGACAACCTGACCATCGGCGAATTCGACTCGGCCACCGCCGGCTTTGACAACATTCGCCCCTACCTGCATTCCCTCCACATGAAGGATTTGCACATCCGTCCCCGAGACACCGATCAAATCAAGCGCCAGAACAAAGACATCGACTACCGCCCACTGGGCGAAGGCGACGTCGACTACCCGACTATTCTGCGCATCATGCGCGACACCGGCTCCGAGGCAATCCTGGCGGTCTATACCCACTTTGAAATTGAAAACGGTACCCAGGAAGACGTGATGAGAATTCAATTCGACCGCTTGCGGGGACTCATCGCCGGCCTAGATGGCAATTGATTCTAAGCAAGTCTGAACACATCGGCCAATTCTACCACATACACTGCTACAAACGCTTGCGCCATCAACGGCTTTGTCGCAACCCAGACCAAAAGGAGATATCATGACCGCCTGCACACCTAGAGGCAAGACGGTGCGCATCACCGTCCTGAAAAAGACCTTCAACCAGGACTTTGTCGACGCCTACGCCTCCGACGATGTCGACTGAAAACCCGAGGGATGCTGCCACGCCTTTGACGTGGGCCACCAGTGGTTGTCAGAAGGACACATGCCCGAAGGCTTTCCTGACTGGGCCTGGTGCGACATCCAGAAATACGTGATGACGCTGGCGCGCGGCGGCAATATGCTGGGGGTGCAGCCCGGCAAGTTCGTCACCTGTTGTACCGACGGCTTCAGGCCGGTGTTTTACCTGCTCGAGCGGATAGAGGAAGAAGCGTCCGAGTAGCCAGTACGCGAACAATCAACGACGTGCATCGTCAATCGGTCAACAGAATGTAGTCCAGCGTCTATAAAGAGCGAGGTCTACGTCTGCCGTTCACAAAATAGCAAAGCCGGATGAGGTTTTGGTAGGACTTCTACACTGGCTTGCTTCCTCAATCTGGTTGAATTATTTTCCGGGGAACTTCACAAGGAGAGATCCCCTTGATCAAAATCGGCTGCAACTACCTCAGCTTCAAAGGCGCCGAAATCGGCGTCGAAGACTTCATCCAGACCTGTCACGACCTGCGGCTCGACTGCCTCGACTTCCATCAGCGGGCCTTTGATTCGGCGGATACCGACTACCTGCTCGGCATCAAACGGCAGTGCCTCAACCTGGGCTTGCCGGTCGGCTACCTGGGCGTGTCGGGCGGTTTTGCCGGCGACGACGACTTTCAGCGGGCCAAAATCGAAGAAGCCAAGGCGGCCGTCGATATGGCAATAGTCCTCGGCGCGCCGCTAATCCGAGTATTCGGCTGGCAGACCTTTGAGACCGAAGGGCGCGACCCGCTGTTTGCAGCGTTGGCCCGGTGCCTGCGCGAGGTTTGCGTCTACGGGGCTTCAAAAGGCGTGATCGTCGCACTGCAGAACCACGACAACCGCAACCTCGCCGCTACCGGCCCCGACATCCTGCGCATCATCCGGGAGGTCGACCACTCAAATCTCTCCTTTATCATGGATACCGGCCAATGGCGCGGCTCCCCGGGCGCGGCGGGCGACCCCGATCCGGCAGTGGACATCTACAGCTATATGGAGCAGACCCTGCCGCACGCTGGATACGTGCGCTGCAAATTCTACCAAATCGCCAGTGGGCGCGAGGAGGTGCTCGATTACGAGCGTATCGCCCGCCTTTTGCAAGCGGCAAACTACAACGGCTGCATCTCCATCGTCTACGAGGGCAAGGAAGAGGGCGACCGCACCGAGTTGATCGCCAAGGCGGCGGCGCACCTGCGCCAGGTCTTGGGGAATTGATCCAGGCATCATTCCGCCTGCGGCTGGAGTCATGTCAACTCCCAGCTCCGCCCCGCTGCAACAAATATTTCAAATGAAAAGAACCCAGCACCCCCCACATCTGACGGAACGACTACTTCAACTGAAAAGAAAAAAGTCCGGCGCGCTCCAGGTGGAAGCGCAGCCGGACAACTTTGCCGCTCAGGGCCTCGAGTGAAGACGCGCCGCGCCACGTTACAATCTGGTCGACGTCGTCGCGGCCCAGTGGCTCGCATTCGTCCTCGCCGAACGACGGCATCGGCCGCCCGTCCTCGTCGAGCACCGCCACACAGACGGACCCACGGCCGGCGTCGGCGTTGACTGCGAGCGTTCCACCGCTGCAGATGAATGCCCTGGTGGTAAGTGTCCCACGGCTCGACGCCTCCATCGACGCAAAACCGTCCAGCCGCAGCGTTGCCAGCCCGATGCCGTTGGGAAAGCCCGCAATGCCCGACGGCGGCTCGTGGTTGTGATCCACCCCAACGCCGTTGTAATAGATCCATATTCGATCCCCAACCACAAGGGGCGCTTGCAGCGGATAGATGCTGCCCCAGTCGAAGTCACCGGGCAGATCAGACGGCAGCAGGAACGGCGCGCTCGGGTCAGGTCGGCACCAGTTCATCCCATCCCTGCTGAACGCCAGCTGCACTGCGCCGCGGCAAAACCGATCGTCATAGCTGAACACCGTGATAAAACCAACGCGCACGCCCTCGTACTGCATCACCTGCATATTGTAGAACTCGCCGCGCAACAGCGGGTCATCCTCATCGGCGGCCAGTATGGTGCGCAGCGGCGACCAGTTAACCAGGTCGTCGCTTTCGCACTGACCGATGCGCCGCAGTGATTTCTTGTCCGGCCATTGCCGCCACAACCGGTGGTAACTCTGCCGCGCCCGCTCGTCTTTGAGGATCTGTGGCCGCACCGCGGCGATCTTGCCGCGGCGCTCGCGCACAATCGCTACGTATTTTTCCAATTGCTCGTCCCAGTAGAGCACGTTTTGCGAATCGTGGCCCGGCGGGTAGAAAATCACGGGATTGTGTTCGGCGTACTCGCTCCAGCGCAGCCCGTCGGGCGAGCGGGCGGCGCTGACGCCCATCGCCGCGTCGCAGTAGAGCATCTTATAGCATACGTCGGCAGCGGCGCGCCCGTCTTTGATCACAGAACACGCCAGCCCGTCGCGCGTCCTGACAATATGGTTGGATGATGTGCCGCGATAATCGAACAGCCCGAGCGCCGGCTTTTTCCACGCCAAACCGTCCTGGCTAGTAGCATAGGCCAGCACACTGGCCGCATCGGCCGCGCCGCCGCCTTCGTGCAGGCCGTACCACAGCTTGTAAACGCCATCCTGCACGTCGAACAGGACGCTGCCAAAACAAATCGGCATCCCCTCCTCCCACGCATCACCTCCTTCCTGCCCCGTTGTCAGCACGGGGTTGGCTGGATGTCTGACAGGCCGATGCCAGCGCGGCAACAGTCCCTGCTGTGCCTCGATCAACGCGTCGTCAAAAAACAACTGGCGCGCCTTGCCGAGTTTAATGTCAGAACCGTTTAAGTTATTTCCAGCCGCCACGTGCGCACCCGATTTTCTAGCGGGCAGCAGAATCCCATACCATCCCGTCGTAGGCTAGTGTAATGCCGCGGCCAGCCAGGTCGGCTGCGGCCCGATCGTGGGAGGGCACAGCATCGATGCTGATATGGGAGACGATAACAGCCGAATCGTCGTTCAGGGAGCCAACGGCGCGCAGCTCGGCGACCGTCTCGGCGACCATGGCAAAGTTCATATGCCCAGAAAGGGCGGGATCGATATCCTGGTCGCCAAAAGTGGAGTCGAGGACAACGGCATCCAGATGAAACTCGGACAGAACGTTCACAGTCTCCGGCAACAGATAGGAAGAATCGAGGCCGTAGAAGACGGCGACGCCGTCGCGCTCGACGAGGTAATTTAGCGCCGGCTGCTCGATGAGGACGCGGGGCTTATCGAGCATATGGCTGGCGCGCACCGCAGTGACTTGCGCCTGGCCCACCGCAAAACAATCGCCGTGCTCGACCGGGTGGAAGTGCAACTCGGGCGCCTCCGTCCTGGGTTGGAAGCGCCCCCTCTTGGCATCCCAAACGTGTTCGGCCGCAAACGCCAGCGCCGCGCCGATAACCGCCGTGCCATACACGTGCAGCGGCTGCGCCGCCCGGGCGGCCAAACCGAGCACGGCCTCGGGCTGAAAGTGGTCAAAATGACCGTGGGTGATCAGCAGATGGCGAACGCCGTCCACGCCGCCGCAAAAGCGTTCGAGTTGGCGCGTGTCGTGGCAGTCTATGAGAATGTCGGGCACCACAAAACCCGAAGCGGCGTAGCGCACATTGCGATCCTCTTGCTGGGCCGACTCATCCGCCGCGTCGTCTGTGGCCTGAAAGTCACCGGCGCCCGTGCCGAGAAATAACAGTTCCATAAATTTTCCTTTCCTGTTCGCATTGGTCCCCTCGATAAATCGCCAATAGCCCGCCGCGATGACGAGGATATTACCCTAGGTATCTTCGGTCAAAATCTCGACCCGCTGAATATTGAAGTCGTAATAGGGACGGCGCCCCTCGACGCGCTGGAAGTCGGTCCACACCATCCAGAACGACTTGCCGTCGGCGGCGATCCACCTGGGCGATATCTGTGGCTGGTAGGCTCTGGCTAATTGGTCCCCGGCCGGCGTCCACGACTTTTCCTCGTGCACCTGGCGCCACGGACCCCACGGCCGATCGGCCACCCAGAATCCCAGATAACTGGGACCGCTAAACCACATGCCGTCGCTGTCGACGGCCATGCCCCAGCTGGCCATCATGTACTGGTCCAGAGGGGCGTTGTACACCACGCTGGGCTGCCACGCGTACGGGTGGACCCCAACATTGACGTAACCGGGCGGAAAAGTATGGGCGGCACCGCGGTCCGCAATGTCGCCGCTCCAAGTCGCCGAGCCATCCTCGTTGCGGCAGACGAAGTAATCGTGCGCCGATCGCTTGAGCACGTCACTCCTGGCAACCCGCGCCAGCGCCAATTGGTTCATAGTACCTTCGGTGCTGCCGTTGGGCGCGTAGAGGTAGACGTAGCCGTCAGTGTTATACTCGTAGTTCTTTCCCATCTGCAGGCAGGTGATCAACGAGAACGCATCGTCGGGTTCCTGAAAAAACACCATATTGTCGCGGCTGCGCTCCGACCACTGCTCCCAGACCAGTTGCGAGCCGTCCTGGTTGAACCAAGACGCGCCCAGGTCGGGGGAGTAAATCAGCTTGGCGCCAACAAAGCGGGCGTCGTCGTAGGTAAAAGGATGGTTGGGCGTGGAAAGGAAGTGGTAGAGGCAGTCGTCGAGCGCAATGATGCCCAAACCGTAAAACCGATTGCGGTCTTTGCCCGGCCCCTTGGTCAAAAGCGGGAAGCCGGGCAAATGCACAAACGAGTGGTCCGGCGGGGCGCCTTCAATGGCGTACACCCGACTGATGTAGAACGTGCCGTCGTGCCCCGGCACGCCCGCAAACCCGGTTCCGTCGCACATGGCGGTGTACAGTCTGTCGTCGGCCGCCCAGGTGGTGTGCCAATTGTCGCCGCAGCCGCCCATCCTGTGTGTCGTCTCATCGAGCCGTCGCATGCCGGTTATTTTGCTCATGATCAATCTCCTGAATCCATCGGCGAATTAGCCCGCAGCCTCACCGTCTACCTGCAAAATACCCGATTGTGATCTAGCGTGGGTATAGCCATGCCTCAAACTCCGTTCACCACAGTGGGCAGTGGTCCGCCGTCAAGGTCGGCCAGAACGAGGTTGGCCGCCGTTTCCCGCAACTTCTGCACGACGAGAGGACTGCACGAGGCGATGTGCGAGGAGAGGACGACATTATCCAGCGCCAACAGCGGGCTGTCTGCGGCGAGTGGTTCCCGGTTGAACACATCTGGTTTTTGCACTGGCCGCGGGCCACATCGCAACCGACCGCAGCCAGGATGCCCTCTTCGATATCCAGCGAGGGAAAGGTGTAATCGGTTATGGCAATTTTCGGCATGAAACGTTTCCCTCAGCTGTGCCTGGTGAGTGAATTGTATCTGGCAATAAACCTAAAGAATTCGGCAACAGTCGACGCTAAATCTGAGCGACAGACTAATCTATTGGCTCGAGATAGATACAGCAAGATTCACACGCCCCAAAGCCAGCACAGGTCAACCGCCAGAGTCAGTGGACGGGCGCGTTTAAAAGCATTATGCTCTAATCGACTTTCACCAGGAAAATACCAGCGACGCCCGCTGATACCACAGCAGCCGATCGCAACCGGCGTTCACCCACTCGCAAGAAAGGCCTGCCATGCCTGCTTTTGACGGTTTAAAAGCAGTTCATTATCACCCGCGCGATCCCGGCACAATGTGGCGCAAGGACCCGTTCGTTGCCATCGACCTGGACACCCCCCTGGATTCGGAGTCGATACTCACGCCAAACGTCGTTGCACTACCGACCGGCGGTTACCGCATGTACTACACCGGCAGAGGCCCGGCCCGCAACCAACCCGAGACCATCGGTTACATTCTGAGCGCCCGTTCGGACGATGGCGAGACCTGGCAAAAGGAGCCGGGAATTCGCATCGACGTCCACCCTCCCCACACCGCCATCCGCACCCTCTGCCCGGACGTCATCCCGCTGCCCGACGGCAGCTACCGCATGTACTACGAAGCGCGTTCGGCAGCTCAACCGACAAAAGTCCTGAGTGCCCGGTCGAGCGACGGCCTCGAATGGGAGCTGGAACCGGGCATTCGCTTTGGCGACGACAGCTTCAGCTATGGCAGCCCCCGCTGTCTGTACATCGCCGACGAAGCGCTGGGCCTGCAATGGCAATTCCGCCTCTATTTCCACCGCTTCACCCTCTCCACTGCTGCGCAACCAGAACACATCATCATCAGCGCAATTTCCCACGACGGCCTGCACTTCGAGGCCGAGGAAGGGATACGCATCGCCCAGGAGACGGCGCGCGAGAATTATGGCGTATACGCACCCGAAGTAATCCGCCTGGGCAACGGCAAGTACCGGATGTACTATCCGGCCTGGTCAAAGGAAATCTCAGGCGGCGTTTTCACCGCAACGTCCTCCGACGGATTGAGTTGGATAAAGGAACCAGATCCATGCGTGGATCTGGGTGACCAGTTTGACAGCCATATGTTGTCAGAGCCTTGTGTGATCGAACTGTCGGGTGGAAGATCGCGGATGTTCTACGAAGCCAAAGATGCCAACGGCGACTCTCGCATTCTGTCGGCCACGTCGGTTTGACGGCCTCTAAGGAGTTACTGGAGTGCTGCAAGGCAATGCGGGCTTTGGTATGGTATCCTGGTAAGCCGGCGGGCGCAGCAAGTACTACAGCCAGCTGCCACCGGAAATTTGCACAGAACTGTTCGAGAATGGAGCTCTTCGCCAGGGCGTCGACATAGGGCAAAATCACCGGATTGGCAACCAGAGCCAGCATGCTCGGCTCTTCATTGAGCAGGTTAAAAAACCCGATATTGAGGCCCCTCTTTATTTTTTTCTCGGGCTTGTCCGCCAGCTCCCTCCGGGCTTTCTCCTCCCAAAAACCGAGTCGCTCGTTTAAATGGGCAAGGTAGTCCGGCTCGATTGCCTTTTCGACCACCAGATAACCCCGGACGTCAAAACGATACTCTTCCTCGGGAGTCATGATGTTCCTCTAACTTTTGGGTCGGCGTATGACATGAGGCAAATCAGAGTATTGGCCAAGTCTCATTCCTCGCCCGCCTTCTCAAATCAGATCTGAAAATAATAATTCAATCTCGTCCTGATGGAAATAATATTATAACCCCCTGGAGCACCTGATTGGACAAAGTGTATTCTGTCGTATAATCTTATCTTGAGTGCAAGAGATTTCCATCAGTAAGTTGGATGAAATTTATAAAAGGATAGGTTTCGAAACCATGTCAACCCAACTACCAACCGCAACCCTCGGCCGCACGGGCATCGAGGTCACCCGCCTCGGATTCGGCACGGCATTGTGGGCCCCAGGTAAGACCCACTGGACGGAGCAGCACGCAGCGCACCTGTACAACGAGGTGCTCGATCTGGGCATTAATTTTATCGACACGGCCTACGACTACGCTTTTGCCGAGGAGTGGATGGGCAGGAGTCTCCGCGACCGCTATGACGAGTTTCGTCTGGCGACCAAATGCGGCTGCACCGACACCAGACCCGACCTCAACACCTCCGATCATATCTGGACCCGCGAGAATCTCTTAAAAAATATCGACATAAGCCTCCAACGGCTGGGGCGAGACAGTATCGATATCACGCAGCCTCACAACCCCACCGTCGCAGCGACGGAAGCCGGCGGACTTGTCGACGTTCTTCAAGAGATAAAGAACTCCGGCAAGATAAAACACATCGGCATATCGACGACGCTGCCCCATCTGCCGACGTACCTCGACTGGGGCGTATTCGACACCATGCAGATTCCCTACTCGGCCCTCGAACGAGAGCACGAAGACTGGATCACCAAGGCGGCGGAGGCCGGCGTGGGCATCATCATTCGGGGCGGAATCGCCCAGGGCGAACCAGAGTTGGGCGACGAAGACGCCGATAAATGGACCAAGTTCGAGCGCGCCGGGCTTGATGAGCTCCGCGAAAACGGTGAGAGTCGGTCGTCCTTCGTGCTGCGCTACACTCTAACACACCCCCATGCCCACACCATCATCGTAGGCACGACGCGCCCCCATCACCTGCGCGAAAATGTTGAGGCGGTGCTGCGTGGCCCGCTGTCAGACGACGCCTACGCCGAGGCAAAGCGGCGACTGGACGCGATCGGTGAAAGTCCGGCACCAGTAAGCGCGTGAACTTGCTCGATTGAGATTCGCTATGAGATTTTAGCCGCGACAGGCTCTGCCGCGGCTAATCGTTTAAGTCACTCCTGAAACCAGGCTTTGACCCGCCCCCAGATCGTCGGCTGCACAGCCGTGGCGACATCGATAGCAAAGCAGTAGAAATAGCCGTTGCCACCCGTGCCGCGCAGATCGGACTGGCTACAGCCCCTGGAGCCGTGAGCCGAATTCCACGACGTGGGATTAGCACCACCGCCCGTGCGGTCGTGGTGCCCCACCTGGGCGCTGCCCTCGGCGCTGCCGGTCCAGTTCTGGCAAGTCAAATCGGCGTCGGGCGGAAAGGCACTACCGTCCAACTGCGAGCCGGTCAGAATATCGTACTCGTTGGGGCTGTCGCCGCGGCCGTTGACCACCTGCCCCATCTCGTTGAGCGCCGTCTCCTTATTCAAGTTGTTATCGCCGTGCAGTTCGTCTACATTGGCGGCCACCATGACCCCCTCAGCATTGAACCAGGGCCCCGAACCAATGCGATCCCGGCCGTTGACCGCCTCCTGGCCGCCGGTGGCCTGGGTGCTGAGATAGGCGCGCCAGGTGGTGCGGTCCCCGGCACCAACGGCTGCGGCCAGCATCTGACAGTGCTGGTCGGCGCCGTCCAACCCGCCCAGGTCGGCGCCATTACCCGGCCCGGCGCTGGTGATGAAGAAGCTCATACTCGCATCCCCGTCTTCCTGGGCGAACAACTGGGTTGTGTGAAAAGCGACGAGTCCAACCGCGCTCAGCACACTTATGATGCTGAAAGACAAGCTAAATTTGTGGGCCATTTCTTTTCCTTTCTTTAAACGCGCCTCTGGAAGGTATCGGCGACGGCGATTTAAGACAATAAAAGTACTTTTTGAAACCCATTCAGTGAAAAAATCCCTCGGCAAATTGCCATCTATTTCAAGTTTTTTTCGAGGAAAACGAGGACTTTTATATTGTTAGAAAGGGTGCTGGATAGAACGACGGATTCGCCAAGGATGGCAGACCCAGGATGATTTCTCCATGTATAGGATGGCGCTCAATAGACCGCAGCACAAAGACCACTACACTGCTTGACTCGTCCTCTTAAAAGATCTTTTATAATCCCTATGCTTGCGTCGTTTTCGGCATGGCCCGTTGCATGTACTGAAGGACCGAATCAAAAGGAGAGAGCACAATGGCCGTGACGCTGTCGATCACCACCCCCATGGCCCCACCGACCTGGGCGCTCTTGCAGCGCCAG